>JAAYPL010000109.1 GCA_012519875.1 Clostridiaceae bacterium
GAAATCAAACGCATAGAGATGTGGCTGAATACTTATCCTCGAAAGATTTTGGATTACAGAACACCGTTAGAAGTATACAGGTTGGTTTCTTAACATTGGGCGACACTTAATGTTGCATTCCGCGTTTTACCATTTTGGGCAACCATTCTCTTTTCAACTTGACCCGGCATGTGATAATATTATTCTGGCGCTTTTTTGACAGGATGAGCCGGACGGTGCTTCAAGCCGGCTAAACGGCCGCCGCAAGGTCAGAAATGTGAGAAACCATCAAGCTACTGCCTCAACCGAGGAATGAAAGGAAGAAAACGTCATGAAAACCACGAATAAGTCTGTACTGAATTGGATTGACGAAATGGCGGCATTGACCAAGCCGGATCAGATCGTCTGGATCGACGGATCCGAAGAGGAAATGAATCGCCTAAAAAAGGAGGCTTTTTCCACGGGTGAACTGATTGAATTGGATCAAGAAGCATTACCCGGTTGCGTATATCATAGAACGGCTGTTAACGATGTCGCCCGTGTCGAGCATCGTACTTTCATCTGTACCACCAAAAAAGAGGATGCCGGCCACACCAACAACTGGATGGCACCAGATGATATGTATCAAAAGCTTCGCGGCCTGTTTGACGGTTCCATGGTTGGTCGCACGATGTACGTCATCCCGTATATTATGGGACCGGTCGGTTCGCCGCTCTCAAGAATCGGTGTTGAGCTCACCGACAGCATTTATGTCGTACTCAATATGAGGATCATGACCCGCATCGGCGACGTTGCCTGGCAGCAGCTTGGCGACAGTCAAGATTGGGTTCGCTGTCTGCACGGCAAGGCACAACTTGACGAGGAAAATCGCTACATTGTCCATTTCCCTGAAGACAATGCGATCTGGTCGGTCAACTCCGGCTACGGCGGGAATGTCCTTTTGGGCAAAAAATGTTTTGCGTTGCGTATTGCTTCTTATCTTGCCAAAAATGAAGGCTGGATGGCCGAGCATATGCTGATCCTTGGTATCGAAAACATCGAAACCGGCAAAACCCAGTATGTAACAGGTGCTTTCCCCAGCGCTTGCGGCAAGACCAATCTGGCCATGTTGATACCGCCGGCCTATGCCAAGGGCTATAAAGTTTACACGGTCGGTGATGATATTGCCTGGATGCGTATTGGTGACGACGGCCGACTTTATGCCATTAACCCCGAGGCCGGCTTCTTCGGCGTTGCTCCCGGCACCAGCATGAAATCCAATCCCAATGCCCTGCTGTCCACAAAAAGCGATACCATCTTCACCAATGTTGCCATCACCGACGATAAACTGGTCTGGTGGGAGGGCATGGGCGTGCCTGCGCCTGCACATGCGATGGATTGGAAGGGCAACGACTGGACTCCGGATATGGATGTCAAGGCCGCCAACCCCAACTCTCGCTTCACCGCACCGGCGCGTAATTGCCCCAGCATTTCACCAAAATGGGAGGACCCGATGGGCGTTCCGATCTCGGCTGTTTTGTTTGGCGGCCGTCGTGCCCAGCTGGCGCCGCTGGTTTATCAGGCCTACGATTGGAACCATGGCGTCTTTATCGGTGCTACCATGGCCTCCGAAACCACCGCGGCTGCTTCCGGCGCTGTTGGCGTTGTCCGTCGCGATCCAATGGCCATGTTGCCGTTCTGTGGCTATAACATGGGCGATTATTTTCAGCATTGGTTGAACATGGGTAAAAAGATCAAACATCAGCCCAAGATTTTTAATGTTAACTGGTTCCGTACCGACGATCAGGGTCGCTTTCTCTGGCCTGGTTTCGGTGACAACTTCCGTGTGCTGGAATGGATTCTCAAGCGCTGCAATGACGAGGTTGAAGCGCAAAACACGCCGATAGGCTATCTGCCCTACGCCAAGGATATCAATCTTGAAGGGCTGGACAATTTCAGCCAAGCTGATGTTGAGGATTTGCTGAGCATCGAGCCCGAACTCTGGGCCGAAGAAATCAAGGGAATTGAAGAGCATTTTGCCAATTTTGATCGTTTGCCGGCCGAGATGCTCAGTCAGCTTAACAACCTCAAGGCTCGTTTCGAATGATTTAGAAGCCATATTGCATATTGCCTGCCGTATGCCGCCGCGTGCCTGATTCAAGGGTGCGCGGCGTTTTTTTCTCTTGTATGTTGCCCGGTTGCGTCAACTGATTTATACTGATATAGGCAAAATGAGCGAGCCATTTTATCGAGAAAGAGGTGACCGGAAGATGGCGGACAAGATCAGAAAAATCAGTGTCCGAATCGGCGGTATGTCGTATCAGCTCGTATCGGCGGCGGATGAAGGATATACCC
>JAAYPL010000110.1 GCA_012519875.1 Clostridiaceae bacterium
CCATTATAGCAGACTACCCAAACATTACCCATTACATATGCATTACATTTGACAAAAAAATAAGCCCTAAGGCTTTGTTTAAAGGGTTTCTCGACTTAGCAGGTGAGAAGAACTGTCAAACTCCCGCGATTATAACCTAAATTCACCTCAATTTCACCCATTTCACCGGTTATGGATGTATCAAGTTTGAATCGGTCATATCGAACAAAAGTTTGACAACTAAATATGCTTTTGCTAAGATAAAACCAATATAAAAATGAGGTGCCGCAATATGTCTACCTATCGCTTCACTCGAGCCAATGTGGATGACACCGTAAATCGCGTATACGACTATATCGTGGAGTATATTCGACGAGAGGGTTATCCCCCGGCGGTTCGTGACATCTGTAGCGGTGTTGGCATTCGTTCAACTTCAACCATTCATGGCCATTTAAAACGGCTGCAGCAGACAGGCCGGATCGAATATACCGCCGGCAAGCGTCGGGCAATAACCATTCCCGACACCAGCGGCGAACGTGTTGTCCATTTGCCGGTTGTTGGCCAAGTTACCGCCGGAGTGCCGATTTTGGCCTCCGAAAATATCGAACGGGTACTTCCCTTTCCTGCCGACTTCTTTTCAGAGGATGGTGATGTTTTTGCCCTCAGAGTCCGTGGTGAAAGCATGCGGGGCGCAGCCATTCTCGACGGAGATTTTGTCATCGTTCGCAAACAAAATACAGCCAATCTGGGCGATATTATTGTTGCGCTGGTTGATGACGAGGCAACAGTCAAAACCTTGGCAAATATAGACGGTAAAATTGTTTTACGCCCGGAAAATCCGGCATTCAGTCCGATCCCCTTTGATCGCGAAGATTGTCAGGTCTTAGGAAGGGTCTGCGGTGTATTCCGAGCAACTCTTTAAAGCATCGTTACGATAGAATTCATTACGATAAGATTCATTAAAAATATAATTGACCTGTTGTTGAGGATTGACTGCAACGATGGCATTTTTGTATATAAGGTGCTGCCGTTGTTCTTCTTCCAGAATGATGGAGAGCGCATCAAAGCCGACAATAAAACCGTTTTTTATACTTCTGTCCACCAATTGAATCGTGACGGCGATTTTTTCCCGCCGGCAATGATTTAAAAAAACATCTTGCAGTTTCATATCGCGACTTGATTGTTCCCGTTCCGGTCGTTGATTTCTGTTGTTGGCTTGAAAATTCATTGGTATTATCCTCCCAATTCAATGATGCCTATAGAATAAGTGTTTTGGAAAGATTAAACAATTGGATATATGCGTAATATTAGATATTGTTCAAAATAATATTCGTATTTTCCTCCGGCGAATGGTTGTTTAGCCAGTGAATGCCTATAATTTTTTTAAGCCATGTCATTTGACGTTTGGCATAACGCCGCGAAGCCCGGCGAATATTGTCGGCAACCACTTCTAAAGATTTCTCCCCTACTAAGTAGGGCAAAACCTCTTTATAACCAATGGCCTGCAGACAAGTGCTTGCCGGATCAAGTCCCATAGCAAGCAGCTGACGCACCTCATCGATTAAACCGGCATCAATCATCTGGCCGACACGTTGGTTAATCCGCTCATAAAGGATTTCCCGGTCATGACTTAGGCCAAAAATACGGAAACTGAAATCCGGTCCTTTTTGCTTTGATAATTGATTCTGCTGACTGATGGTCATACCGGTCTGGTAATAGACTTCCAAGGCACGAATGATACGTTTGCGATCTCCGGGAGCAAGTTTTGCGGCGCTTTCGGGATCGACGGCGGCCAGTTCGGCGAGCACCTGTTCGATGCCCAGGCGCTCGGAACGCTCCACAAGCCGGGCACGCAAGGAATAATCCGGCGGCTGCGGGAAAAAAGAAATGCCTTCAATCATAGCGCTCAAATATTGTCCGGTCCCTCCACACAAAACCGGTTGTCTGCCTCGCAAAAAAATGTCTTGGATAGCCATGGTGGCATCCTTTTTATATTGAGCAACACTATAGTGCTCACCGGGCTCACGAATATCCAGCAGATGATGTTCGATTAAATTTTGTTCCTGTCGGGTGGCCTTGGCCGTACCGATATCCATGCCACGATAAATCTGCATCGAATCGGCTGAAACGATCTCTCCATTCAACCTTTGACAAAGTAAAAGTGCGGTCGCTGTTTTACCGCTGGCGGTAGGCCCTGCAATAACCAGAACAGGTTTTTGTGTTTTTCGGAGTTCATTATCTTGATCTTGGTTCATTATACGATCCGTTTAAAACGTTTTTCCAATTCATACCGCGTGATGCGAATAATAACCGGCCGCCCATGAGGGCACTGATATGGATTCTCCAATTGCTTCAGATCGTGAAGCAGGCGTTCGATTTCGGCGAATTTTAGATTATCATGAGCCTTGACTGCGGCTTTGCAGGCCAAGTCGAACAGTGTCTCCCCTGCATCTTCTCCACTTTTGGGCAGATTTTCGATCAACGTATCCAAGACCAGTCGAAAAGCCTGCTCCGGTTGCAAGCGATTACCGCCGTCATCCGGGCAACTGCGTAAAGCCACGGATGATTCACCGAAAAAGTCAAAATCAAAGCCAAAAGAAGCCAGTCGTTCTTGTTCTTGTCGCAGCATCTGTAATTCCCTTTTGCTTAATTCAAGAATAATAGGGACAAGCAAGGTCTGAGTCGCCACCGGGCGGTTCTGGCTTAATGCCTGCCTGCGTCTGGCGAGAAGGGCTTCATAAAGGACCTTTTCGTGCGCTGCGTGTTGGTCGATCAATAATAGTTCCTGATCCAGCTCAAGCAGCAGGAACGTATTAAAAAGTTGCCCGATCAGACGTGAGCGGTCAAGATCATTGATTTTAAGCAGTGGCGGCTGTGACTCCAATGGTTGTGGAGCCGATGCAATCGGTGTCTGCTCCTCCACAACAGATTCCATTGAAAGAGTTGAGGATTCCTGCTCGTCGATTGCCTTGTAATCACCTCTTTGATCAGGCATCGTCGTCGGTTGCGCGGTTTCACGAAGCGGGAGCCCGACGGCCTCTTTTGTGATCGGGACCGTTTCCTGAAGCTCCCTAAGCTCCCTTTGGTTCTCATCGGTCGGGAGAACATTGATTCCGGCTTGGCTTATTAAAAGGCCGCGCAAGGAATGATATACCATCCGAAAAACATCCTGATCACTCCAGAACCGAACCTCCATTTTTTGCGGATGTACATTGACATCCACCAGATTGGACGGTAGATCAAGAAAAAGGACGGCAACGGCATATTTGCCTTTCATTAATAAAGTTTGATACGCCTCATCCAGCGCCGCGGTTATGGTTCTGGAGCGCACCAAGCGACCATTGACAAAAAAACTCTGCCGGGAACGGTTGTTGCGACACAGATCCGGCCGTCCGATTAAACCTTTCAAAGACAGCGGCGGCTGGGTGCTATTGACCGGAAGGCAGGCAGTAGCGGTCGTTTTCCCATAGACCGCATAAACCGTGCTGATTAAATCGTTGTTTCCCGGAGTGTGGAGAATCTCCTGGTTATTGCTCAGCAATCGAAAAGATACATCGGATCTGGCCAGAGCCATTCGCTCAACCAGATCAATAATGGCTCCGGCCTCTGTGGTGTCCTTGCGCAAAAACTTAAATCTGGCCGGCACATTATAAAAAAGATTCTCGACAAGAACAGAAGTCCCGGTTGGCGACCCGGTCCATCCGCTGTCCAGCATCTCACCCCCATGAACAACAACATAGGTTGCTTTGTCGTCGGTCAGCCGTCTGGTTTCCAAACGGACTTTGGCAACCGCCGAGATGCTGGCCAGTGCTTCGCCGCGAAAGCCCATCGTCGCAATTGAATCAAGATCTTCGATCTTGGCGATCTTGCTGGTCGCATGACGGGAAAACGCCAGCATGGCATCGTCCGATCCCATGCCCCTGCCGTTATCGGTAACACGAATCGAAACAATCCCGCCCTGCACAAATTCGATCGTAATAACGGAAGCATCGGCATCCAAGGCATTTTCCACCAGCTCCTTGACCACCGAAGCCGGTCTTTCAACAACCTCACCGGCCGCAATACTGTTCGCGGTCTGTTGATCTAAAATATGAATTTCCATTATCCGGGCTTCCCTCCCGTCTTTTTGGCCTTTTGCTGCAGATCATAAAGCAGATTAAGTGCATCCAATGGTGTCAAAGCTTGGATATCCAGTGTTTTCAGTCGCTCGAGAATGACTTCCGTTTCCTTTTTTACTACAGCGGTGGCAAAAAAGTCAAGCTGACCCTCCATTGGTCGAGCCGATCGGCGTATTGTCAGCCTTTGCCTGCCGGCATTATCCATTTCCAACTGTGTCAAGATTTCTCTGGCTCGAACCACAACCTCTTCCGGGATACCGGCCAAGCGGGCCACCTCAACGCCGTAACTCTCGTCGGATCCTCCCGGTTTGATCTTATATAGAAAGACAATTTCACCATTAGCCTCCCCTACTTCGACATGACTGTTAAAAACGCCGGGCAGGACGGATTCCAAATCAACAAGCTCATGATAGTGTGTGGCGAACAACGTGCGACAACCCAGGTTTTGTCGATCCAGAACATATTCAATTACTGCCCAGGCTATTGACAGACCATCATAGGTGCTGGTGCCACGGCCGATCTCATCAAGAATGAGCAGACTGCGCGGTGTGGCATGTTGGAGGATCTGAGCCATCTCATTCATTTCAACCATAAACGTGGACTGTCCTGAAGACAGGTCGTCCGAGGCACCAACCCTGGTGAAAATTCGGTCAACCAAACCGATCCGGGCTGCCTGAGCCGGTACAAAGCTGCCCACCTGTGCCAACAGGACGATTTGAGCGATCTGCCGCATATATGTCGATTTTCCGGCCATGTTGGGTCCGGTTAAAATCATGACCCGTTTTTGTTCCAAATCCATTTCCAGATCGTTGGGAACAAAGCGACCCGGTCCCAAAACCTTTTCCACAACAGGATGCCTGCCATGAGAAATGATAATCTGTTCCGACAAATCAACTTGAGGACGGCAATAATTCTCCCGTTCAGCCAGTTCGGCTAAGCCTGCTACGACATCCAGCGTGGCAAGGGCCTGGGCTGAACGTTGCAGACTGCGGATTTTCTGTCCGGTCTGCTCCCGCAGGTCACAGAAAATCTCATATTCCAGCGCTACAGCCTTTTGTTCGGCGCCAAGGATCGTGTCTTCCATTTTCTTGAGGGCTTGGGTGATATAGCGCTCGCTATTGGCCAAGGTTTGCTTTCGGACATAGTCTTCGGGAACCAAGGATAAATTGGCCCGGGTGACCTCAAACGCGGAATGCAACATTAAGTGTCGCCCAATGTTAAGAAACCAACCTGTATACTTCTAACGGTGTTCTGTAATCCAAAATCTTTCGAGGATAAGTATTCAGCCACATCTCTATGCGTTTGATTTC
>JAAYPL010000111.1 GCA_012519875.1 Clostridiaceae bacterium
GAAATCAAACGCATAGAGATGTGGCTGAATACTTATCCTCGAAAGATTTTGGATTACAGAACACCGTTAGAAGTATACAGGTTGGTTTCTTAACATTGGGCGACACTTAATGTTGCATTCCGCGTCGGCCGAAGAAGAGTCGGAAACGGTTGATAGAAATGGTTATTTTGGTTATACTGTAATGCGGTTAATTGAAGTTGATTGAACAAGAATCGAGGAAATAATCATGAATTTCATTGCAGGAATCATTGATAGAGCCAAGACAGACAAAAAGACCATCGTTTTGCCGGAGTCATATGACCCGCGAGTCGTTAAAGCAAGCGCCCGCATTCTGCAACAAGGTTTTGCCGATATCGTTCTGATCGGCGATCGCCCAAAAATACAGGCGGTTTGCCCCGAGTGTGATATTTCCAAGGCACGTGTTGTTGATCCGCTGACCTATCCGCGCTTTGAGGAATATGCCGATATGCTGTACGAGCTTCGCAAGGAAAAAGGCATGACCCCTGAAATGGCTCGCACGACCTTGGCCGATCCGCTTTATTTTGGTGTTATGATGATCAAAATGCAGGATGCGGACGGGATGGTGGCAGGAGCCGTCAACAGTACCGCCAATACACTGCGGCCCGCTCTGCAGATTCTTAAAGTGGCTCCCGGAGCCAAGATTGTTTCATCGTTTATGGTTATGTCGGTCCCGGACTGTGAATATGGCGATCGTGGGACGTTTGTCTTTTCGGACTGTGGTATCATCGAAGATCCCAATGCCGATCAATTGTCGGAGATCGCCCTGTCCGCGTCGCAATCCTATCGTCAGCTCGTCGGCGGCGAGCCCAATGTGGCCATGCTTTCATATTCTTCTTACGGGAGTGCAAAAAGTCCGTTGACCGACAAAGTGGTTGAGGCCACCAAGTTAGCCAAGGCCAAAGCTCCTGATGTCAATCTGGACGGTGAGCTTCAGCTGGATTCGGCGTTGGATATGGCGGTGGCACGCAGCAAAGCGCCGGGCAGTCAGGTTGCCGGCCGCGCCAATGTTCTTATTTTCCCCAATCTTGATGCCGGCAACATTGGCTACAAGCTGGTGCAACGCTTGGGCAAGGCTGAAGCCTATGGCCCTGTTACCCAAGGTCTGGCCCGACCGGTCAATGACTTGTCCCGTGGTTGTTCGGTAAAAGACATCGTTGGCGTTACGGCTATAACGGCGGTTCAGGCGCAAAAAGTTGACTGAAAGACCCGGCACGGCGAAACGCCGGGGTCTTTTTCCATGGTTGTTGTTTTGCAATGAAAGCTTGTGGAGGAAATATCTATGTTAGTTCTGGTCATCAATGCCGGAAGTTCTTCGCTCAAATATCAACTGCTTAATGCCATGACCGGCGATGTTCTGGCCAAAGGCGTGGCGGAACGGATCGGACTTGCCGAAGCCTTTATCAGACACGGCAGTTCCGGCCGCGAGTCGGTCACCTTGCAGGTTGATATGCCCAATCATAAGGTGGCTGTACAGTCTGTTCTGACTGTACTGTTGTCCGATGAGCATGGCTCGGTAAAAAGCATGGACGAAATTGATGCCGTCGGCCATCGGGTTGTTCACGGGGGCGAGCGTTTTTCCTCATCCGTGATGATCACTCCCGAGGTTAAGCGCGCGATCCGGGCCTGTTATGAGCTGGCTCCTCTGCACAATCCGCCTAATATGACCGGGATTGAAGCTTGCGAGGAAGCCATGCCCGGTGTCCCGCAGGTTGCGGTTTTTGATACGGCGTTCCATCAAACCATGCCGCCCAAGGCATTTATGTACGCATTGCCCTACGAGCTTTATGAGCGTTTGGGCATTCGCAAATATGGCTTCCACGGGACCTCACATAGTTATGTTGCCCAGCGTGCGGCAACGCTTTTGGGCAAGCCCTTCGAAAGTCTGAAAATTATCACCTGTCACCTCGGCAACGGCTCATCGATTGCAGCCATCCAGAACGGACGCTGCGTGGACACTTCCATGGGGATGACTCCGTTGGCCGGCCTGTGTATGGGGACACGTTGCGGCGACATAGACCCGGCCATCGTAACCATGTTGATGGAAAAAGAAAATATGACCCGGGAGGATGTCGATACCCTGATGAACAAAAAATCCGGTGTGATGGGCATCTCGGGTGTCAGCAGCGATTTCCGCGATCTTTACGCTGCCGCCGGGGACGGTCATCGGCGGGCTTCCCTGGCTCTGGATATTTTTAAATATCAGTGCCGTAAATTGATCGGCAGTTATGCCGCGGCTATGGGTGGTGTGGATGTGGTTGTCTTTACCGCCGGTATCGGGGAGAATACAGCCGACATCCGCATGGGCGCCTGTGAGGGACTTGCTTACATGGGCCTTTCGATTGATTCTTACAAGAATGCGGCGGTTCGCGGCAAGGAATCCATTATTTCTTCCGATGAATCGGTGGTCAAGGTTCTGGTCATACCGACCAATGAAGAGTTGGCCATTGCCCGTGAGACCGCCCGGATTACCGGTATGGAGCTTTGAGCACCGACGCTTGACATGCAAAAAGCCGGCGGATTTGTACGCAGATTCGTTCCGGCAGAGTAACGACCCGATTCTACAAGGAGATGAAAATGATGTCGGGAAAAGATAAGCTGGTTGAATCGATCACCGCAATGGACCAGGATTTCTCACAATGGTACACCGATGTGGTCATCAAAGCCGAGTTGATTGATTATTCGGCGGTAAAGGGTTGTATGATC
>JAAYPL010000196.1 GCA_012519875.1 Clostridiaceae bacterium
GCGAGATCGGAACCGGTCAGGAAGAGGTAAGTGGTCTCGCTGTCAGTGTTAATACCATAGAGAGTGACCTCCTCACCAAGGTAGCGGGTACCACCGTAGGTAGTAATAGTGACTGCACCCTCCTCGACCCGCACCTTGACCTCATCGTAGGTGCTCGGTGCGCCCGGGAGCTCGACACGGATCGTGAAGGTCTGGGCGTCAGTGCTCCGGTTGGTGTTGAACTGAGTAGTCCGGGTGCCGCCGGCGGTGGTCATAACGGTTGCGTTCCGCTCCGGGTTGATCATGCCAACCGTGCTAACTCCGTTCTGACCGGCTACAATCCACGGGTAATCCGAGTCGGCAAGGCTTTCTTCCGGCTTGATGAACAGGTGGTAGGCCTTGGCCGATTCTCCAGTAATCGTCACGGTGAAGCTGTTGCCGCGGACAACCGTGTCCTTGTTGGACGTGATGGCAAGTTTCTTGCTGAGAACCTCGAAGGCCACGGTGTTGGAGTCATAGCCCTTGTTGTAGAAGTCGGTGCCGCTGGGCCACTTCGCCTGGGCGGTGTAGGTCCCGGCCTCGACACCAGCTAGGTTGACAGGGCCCATGTATACGGTCGTGCCGTTCATCGGGATGGCTGTGAGATCCACACCGCCGAATTGGTTCGTCACGCGGCCGTCGGGCAGGGTGACGTCGATCTTGATGGCGGGCTGGGCAGCGACATCCAGGTTGCTGAACCCGTTCAGGTTGTTCGTCAACTTAAACGCCAGGGCAGTGTTCCGGGAAATGGATCTGCCGTTCACGGAGTCCAGCCGCGAGTTGTTCAGGACGACATCCAGTGCTGTGGAGGGGAACTTAACTATGACGTACCCGCTAGAATCTGCAGGAGCCAGGACATCCGGAGTATCACCGAAGGTGTAATAAGTCCCGGTCGTCGAGCCAACAGCAGACGGGGTCAACTCAAAGTCGGCGGGATTAGTGATCGATATTACCCTGTCAATGATGGGGTTTGCATACGGACCGTTGAAATGAATCATCCTGCTGATAGGATCAAGCCCGAAGCCCGTCGCAAAGTTCAGGTTCTCTTCGCCTACGTAAATTGTGTTGCCAGGTGCGATGACGTTTGCATCAGATCCAGTCCGTGCCACGGTCGGCGTTGGCGACGGGGTCGGAGTCGGGGTTGGGATCGGTGCCGAGGATTGCTTAAAGACTCTAACGCAATCGTCACGCGAGTTAGTGACATAGATTGTACCGTCAGCACCAACCACTATATCCTTATTGTCATAGAAAATGTCAGTTGCCTTTGCAAGCAGATTCCCGGAACTGTCAAATTTCTGGACGGGTCTATCCCATGCCGCCACATAGATGTTACCATCAGCATCAATTGCCAACCCGTTTGGCTGTTGAAACTGCCCTTCACCGGATCCCCACTTCAGGAGGAACGTGCCCGTGCCATCAAACTTCTGAATGCGGTTATTGTAGCAGTCCGCGACATAGACGTTGCCGGCACCATCGACCGCGACATCCGTCGGGTTGTTGAACTCCCCATCATAGGTGCCAAGTGCTCCCCATGCGGTAAGGAAGTTCCCATCGCTACCGAACTTCTTAATCCCGCCTCCTGCGATGACATAGGCGTTGCCGTCGGTATCAAAAGCGATGCTCCGGGGAGATTGGAGTTGCTCTTCGCCGCTGCCATAGGATCCCCACTTCTTAATGAACGTCCCGTTACCAGCGAACACCTGTATGCGGGAACCATCTACCA
>JAAYPL010000011.1 GCA_012519875.1 Clostridiaceae bacterium
AACCGCCTCTTCAAAGTTCCCTTCAATATGGACGTCCTGGCCGACTTCGACAAAAAGAATGGACATGCCGGTATCTTGGCAAACGCAATCTCCTGTTTTTCTGCATATCCGGTCATTGTCCAGAAGTTGACGAAGTATGGTCTTTCCTCTTTGACTTTTTTCCTGCTGCCAGGCTGATTCCATGGCGGTAGCAACATCATCGGCCAGCTTGCAGCTTATATCCAGAAAAATTTGCCGAACAGCATCGGTGATTGTTTTCGCATCAATTATTCGCACAAAGGTTCCTCTTTTTTATTGTTGATAGATAAGGAATCAGTCCTACCATAACACAATTAAAACCACTTTTTCTTTTTAAAAATGATAATCGTCAGAACCACAATCAGGACGCTGACCGCAATAACAGCCGGATAGCTCCAGAGCCATTGATATTCCGGCATCTTTAAATTCATGCCGTACCAGCCGGCAATTAGAGTTAAGGGCAGAAAAATGACCGTCACCACGGTAAACAAGCGCATCATGCGGTTCAGGCTGATGTCGGTTTCAGCTTCATAGGATTCTCGTACCTGAATAACATATTCCCGCAAAACCAATACGTTTTTTTGCAGTCTTTCGACCCGGCGGGTGTAAAGCCCAAGGGCGCTGATGTTCTCCCGGTCAATCGGGCTGTACTTCGCTTCTTGAATGTCGTCCAAAACGTGCAATAGTTGCTCATAAAACCGCTTAAGGATCAAAAGCTCTTTTTGCAGCGCAAGGATGCTTCCCGGCCCTATATTTTGTTTGTTGGTGAGAATTTCGTTTTCCAACAACGCGATCTCATCTTCAATCTGCTCATGTTGCTCCGTGTGGCCGGTTATGGTTTTCTCCATCAGCGCAACAAACAGATCGTTCTTACGCATTTGACAATCTTCGGCAAGGTCCGTTATTTCTTTAATAATGTTTGATGCTCGTTGCGTGTTTCCGCAGATAAGCGCCATGTGATTCATACTGACAGCGACACAGATTTTTTCCCCCGGCTCGGTCCGGTTGTCCGGGTTTAAAAATAAAAGACCGATGTAGTCAACCTGATCCCGATGATCAAAGGTAAAGGATCTATTGCGCAGACACTGTTCAACAATGCTTGAATCCCATTGAAAACGACCGTCATAGGCTTGGTTCGATTCATTTGCATTTAGAATGTAAACGCGCCAATCTGAGCCGGCAACCGTCGTGGCATCCCCTCGGTCCCGAAAATTATTTTCCTTTTCAACCAACATCAAACCACCTGCCTTAATACCTGTCGGTCAGGATCCGCCGCACGACAATTTAAGTATCAATACGTTGAGGTATCGCATCGGGCATCGGCATGCCGGATTCAACAGCAGGCAGGTACCAGTCGTAGTATCTGTACGGTACATCTTCCGGGTATTCTTCCTCGACGTCATCCCAGCTCATTCCCCAAGGACGTATGTATATGCTGTAGCTAAAGGTATCCTCGGGATCTTCCGGATCAACGTAGTAACCTAAAACACAGACCATATGTTCAAAATCAGTCGAATCGGGGTCGACCTGCCAGTCCATAAACTCCAGCTCGGCGTCCCAAAACCAACCTTCTTCGGAAACCAGGCGGCCTTCCATAAATCCGCCTTCGGAAATAACAGAAATACGGAGTTCCGCCATCAGTTCGTCAGCAGAACCATCTTCGTCCCAAACAGCCATGTAGCCTTTGCCGGTTTCATCCAAGTCGATCCGGACACAGCAGTCCCACCAATCGCCGACCCAATCCTCATAGGCCTTTGTGCCGTCGGAGATGTACCACCAGCCGTACCAGTCACCGGCCCAGAAATCTTGATACGCCGACAAATCGGCAGGAGCGGTTGTCGTGGGCTCGGCGGTGGGCTCCGTGGCGGGCTGTTCGGTCGCAGGCTCCGTGACAGGCTGTTCGGTAGTGGGTTCCATCGTTGGCAAGGCCGCTCCTTCCTTGACAAAGGTCATGGTTATATCAATTCCGAAAAAATTCATGGTGATGACATCGTCTTCAAGGGTACCCTTGCTTTCCTGGCCCTCGGCTCGCATCGTCAGCGTTTCGCCCTTCAGCTTCCATCTCATCTTGACACGTTCGCCATTAAGACAGTAAATTCCTCGGCCGCCGGGACCCAACTCGATGTAGCATTCATCTTGGTTATCAATCGCTTCGATAGATTCCCAACCGAAGGGGTCGACCTGATAGCCGATATATTTCCCGAGGGCGGGATTTTCGGAGTCACCGTTTTTGCTGCCGCAGGCCGCCAGAGACATAACCATGGTGATCACAAGCATGATCGTAAGTACTTTTTTCATTTTCTTCCTCCTGCCAAATAATCAATTTTTAGGGAATGAGCCTAGGAAACCACTTTCCACGTGTCAAGCACCGGGTCATATTGATAAATTGTACCCCAGCGATCGATTGTATAAAAAATTTCCCATACGTATGAATCCCCCGTATCTGTTCCCAGCCAAATATTCCGGCACACGCTCCCGTCGGCAAGTTCCGTTGTGTCCCCGGGAATCAAAACAATCATCCCGCGTTCATAGACCAGCTCTCCGGCCTTGGGAACCGACGACAGCAAATATTCCATCAACTCTTGATCCCCCATGACACCATAGTCAAAACCGCCCGGCATGTCACCCAGCCTGAACCGGTATACAGGCGGCCACCCGACACCCTCCTCTGTATGCAGATTATCTCCCGAGGACAAATAGAAATCGAAACCGGGTCTTACGCCCCTCCATTCAAATTCAACAAGATAAGTCCCCCGGATTGTTCGGGGCACGTCCATAAGTCCTTCGCCTTCCTGTATCGACCAGTCCAGAGTCAAATCAAAACCAATATTGCCGGCTCTTGCTCCCTGCAGGCCGTCCTCCGCCAGATAGAGCTGATATTTGCCGACGTAGATCTCTGTTTTTGTGCCGAGCCAGCCTTTCTCCAGTTTGACCTCGTCATGATTTTCAAAATATAGGTACGCGCTATAGTTGTCTTCGGTTCGCAGATTACAGCGCCAAACCCCGTAAAATACAGACTGGAAATTGCAAGGGTGCTTCAAATCATAACGGACGCCGGCGCTGTCCTGCGCAAAAATGGATTTCTCTTCACTTGAACCGTCCCTCGTCGATTCATAAGAAAGCGAGACAATGTTTTCCAGCCAAGGAATTTTGCCCATACTGTGTATGGCCTCATCCTCGCCCTCGGAAGGTCCGCCCATATACCAGCTGGGATCTGCCCATAACCATTCCAAACTCCCGTCTTCCATTAAAAAAACAGCAATGGGAACGGCAATTCCCCACGCTTCCGCGTAACTGGCGGCAAATCCCGGCATCTGCCCGATGCAAACTGCCTTGACGGTTCCGGAAAAGCCTTTCACCGGAAAAAATCGTGTCTGCTGATTTCCCTCCGGAGTTGTAATGATCTTCCAACCCAGTTTTTCCGGTCGATCCGGCCATTTTTTCGGATTAAAGGCCAGACCAATCTCCCCATTGCTGATCCTGACAGTAACCATGCCGTTCTCGTCGGTAAAAAGGTCGGCGGTTTCCGACAGTGGATCGGTCTCTTTCTCCGCTTGGCTTTGGGTTGGTTTTGTCGGTGTTGAAGTCGTTATTTGGGTTTTCGGCCTCAGAAGGCAACCGGAAAACAAAACTGCCGTAGCCAGCAAAAACATTAAAATTAACCGTTTGACCATTTTACTCTTCCTTAAATAACAAGCGAATGCGTGCTCTTCGTCCTAAAATAAAGTCCGAAAACCCCTTGCAAATAGGGGGTTTTCGGACAAATTGTGGCGGAGAAGGAGGGATTTGAACCCTCGCTGGAGTTGCCCCCACTAACAGTTTAGCAAACTGCCCCCTTCGGCCAACTTGGGTACTTCTCCATGCCGTCTATGTACGCACACAAAGCTGTACTTTGCGGATGATCTTGTGGCGGAGAGAGCGGGGTTCGAACCCGCGACAGACTTGCATCTGTGCCGGTTTTCAAGACCGGTGCCATCAACCAGCTCGACCATCTCTCCATTTCCTTGTATCGCCTTGCCATTTTACAATGACCGGTTGATGTTGTCAAATGTTGCCACGAGCTCAAACCCTTAGGATTCAGGACCGGTTCCTAGAGAAAATGCATTTGCCGTTTATATGGTTATTTTCATGTTGTTTCGTCTTTCGCCTTGGCTTTTTAGCGCGGTTTAGAGGATTCGAGCTGTTCTAAAATCCGATCGAGATCGTCATTCGAGAAGTATAAAATTTGGATGTACCCTTTTCCCTGTTTATCTCTCAGACGAACGCGCGTTCCCAATGTTTTAGCCAAACGGTTTTCCACCTCTTTGATGCTCAGCTGATAAGCCGGATCCGGTTGAACAGGCTGTCGGGGCGGTGCTTGTAAGCGTTTTACCAGTTTCTCCGTCTCTCGGACACTCAAATCCCGACTCATCACTTGTTGCGCGGCTTTGATCTGCAGCGCTCGATCGGGCAAAGCAAGCAGTGTTCGGGCATGACCGGCGGTTAGTTCTTCATTGATGACGTGTTTTTTTATCTCTTCGGGCAAATTAAGCAACCGCAGCGTGTTGGCGATGGCCGGCCGGGAGCGCCCGACAACCGAAGAGATCTTCTCTTGTGTCATTTTATGATCCTTAATTAGCTTTTCCAGAGCATAGGCTTCCTCCAAGGGGTTCAAATCCTGTCGCTGAATATTCTCAATCAACGCGTGTTCCAGAACTTGTTGATCGGTCAGTTCACGAATAATCGCCGGAATCACGGTAAGCCCCGCCATCCGAGACGCACGCCAGCGTCGTTCGCCGGCAACGATTTTATATCCCTTCCGGGCTTTACAAACGATAATCGGCTGAATGACCCCATTCTCACGAATCGATGCCGCCAGGTCCTCAAGTCTTTCTTTGTCAAAAGATTTGCGCGGTTGATCGGCATTGGGACTAATATCATTGATTTTTAACTCGACAATTGAGCCCTTTATGTTTTCCGGCACATAATCGATGTTTTGGATTAAGGCTCCCAGCCCTTTGCCCAGCCCCCTTCCTGTTGCACTCATAATCAATTCCCCCTTGCCCTACGTATGATTTCTTTTGCCAAAGCATCGTAACATGCCGCCCCTTTCGAACGAGGATCATATTCCATGATGACCTTGCCAAAGCTGGGCGCTTCACTAAGTCTGACATTACGCGGAATAATCGTTCGAAAAACACGCTCGCCGAAATATCGTCGGACCTCTCCCGCCACTTGATGCGCCAGTTGAGTTCTTGAATCAAACATGGTAATCACAACGCCAAAGATCGCCAGGTTCGGATTAAGTCCGCGCTTAATTAAGGAGACCGTTTCCATTAACTGTGTCAGTCCCTCCAAAGCAAAATATTCACTTTGGATGGGCACCAGGATTCCTTTGGCAGCCGTCAAGGCATTGAGCGTCAATAAACCTAAGGAGGGCGGGCAATCAATCAAGATGAAGTCAAACTGATTTTCAATCTCAGCTAGTGCCTGCTTAAGTATTGTTTCACGTGAAACAAAATTAACCAATTCGATTTCCGCGCCGGAAAGCTGGATGTTCGCCGGACACAATCGTAAGTTTTTACGTCCGACATCAAGCATCACTTCCGAAATAGCAACCGAATTAATTAAAACATCATATATTGTTGTTGCCTGAGCATTTTTCTCCACACCGAAACTGGAGGTGGCGTTGCCCTGGGGGTCCAAATCAATAAGTAAAACCTTCTGTCCCTTGGCAGCGAGATAGGCAGCAACATTGACCGCCGTTGTTGTTTTGCCAACGCCACCCTTCTGATTCACGATAGCCAACAGATGCGACATGCAGCACGCTCCTCTTTATCGATGACTAATATTCTATCATAGGCCTTCTAATAAAAACAGCCTCGACGGTGGCGCGTCGAGGCTGTTCCGGCACACGTTACGGCGTATTCGCATTGCCTCATCCTGTTTCACGTGAAACAATTAAGTCATCAAATGTCGGCGTGCGCAAATTTGGCGTTTTCTTGAATAAAGTCTCTTCTCGGTTCAACTTTGTCACCCATCAACAAGGAGAATGTTTCGTCAGCCGCCTGGGCATCCACTAATTCGACCCGAATCAGTTTACGTGTCTCGGGATTCATGGTTGTTTCCCACAATTGTTCCGAACTCATTTCCCCCAAGCCTTTATATCGCTGCAGCTTTGGGTCTTTCCATCCGGTTTTCTGCTTAATTTCCTCGACATCCTGCTCATTATAAGCGTAAAAGGACTTGTTGCCCTCGTATACACGAAATAAGGGCGGGCAAGCAATGTAAACATGACCGGCTTCTACCAACGGCCGCATATGACGAAAGAGGAAGGTCAACAGAAGCGTCCTGATATGCGAGCCGTCAACATCGGCGTCTGCCATTAGAATAACTTTATGGTACCGAAGCTTTGTCAGGTCAAAGTCGGCACCGATGCCGGCACCCAGCGCCAGCACGATCGGCAGTAATTTCTCATTGCCGTAAACCTTATCAATTCTGGCTTTCTCAACATTCAACATCTTGCCCCAGAGAGGTAGAATTGCCTGGTATTTTCTTTCTCGTCCGCCTTTAGCCGAACCACCTGCTGAATCACCTTCGACGATGAACAGTTCACAGAAGGTCGGATCCGTCTCCTGGCAATCAGCCAGTTTTCCGGGCAGGGCATTGGATTCCAGGACATTCTTGCGTCGGGTCATATCCCGGGCTTTACGGGCGGCCTCTCTCGCATGGCTGGCCGAAAGACATTTTTCAAGAATAACCTTCGAGGTTACCGGTGTTTCTTCCAGAAACGCGGCAAGTTTATCGTTAATGACACTTTCAACCATAGTGCGCATTTCCGCGTTGCCAAGTTTGGTCTTGGTTTGGCCTTCAAACTGAGGAACAGGTAATTTGACGCTGATAATTGCGCCCAGACCTTCGCGAACATCTTCGCCCTGCAGATTTTTGTCTGTTGGTTTCAAAAAATTATACTTTCGGGCATAATCGTTAACCACCTTGGTTAAAGCCGCTTTGAACCCGGTCAGATGCGTACCGCCTTCGATGGTCGCAATGTTGTTGGCATAGGAGTAGACATTCTCGGAGTACGACCCGTTGTATTGAATTGCAACCTCGACAAAACAGTCGTCGCTTTGTGAGGCGATATATATCGGCTTGTGCAAGACTCCTTTGTGTTTGTTCAGATATTCAACAAAAGATATGATCCCGCCATCATAGTGGAGAACTCTCTCGACAGGTAAAGCGCCCCGATTGTCCTTGAGTCGAATGGTGACCTCTTTGTTCAAAAAAGCCATTTCACGGTAGCGGGTCAGCATCACATTGAAATCATATTCAAAATCACCGAATATCTGGTAATCCGGTTTAAAGCTCGTGGTTGTACCCGTTGCTTCGCACGGGCCGATCTCGGTGAGCGGGCGAACGGTCAACCCTCGTTCAAAGCGTACATTGTATTGACGATACTCGCGACAGACCGTAACTTCCATCCATTCGGACAACGCATTGACGACCGAGGCACCGACCCCGTGAAGGCCGCCGGAAAAACTATATGCTCCGCCACCGAATTTTCCGCCGGCATGCAGAATCGTATGCACGACTTCAACCGTTGAAATCCCCATTTTAGGATGAATCCCGACCGGAATGCCGCTGCCGTTATCAACAATTGTGACGGAGTTGTCCGGGTTAATCGTAATATCTATGGTATCGCAACGTCCGGCAAGCGCTTCATCAACCGAATTGGCCACAATCTCGTAGATCAGGTGATGAAGGCCCCGGCTGGAAGTGTCGCCGATGTACATGCCGGGCCGTTTCCGAACAGCCTCAAGACCCTCCAGAACCTGGATATCTCCCTCATTATACGATGCGGTACTGGTGGTATCCAGAAAATCATAGTCGCCATCAGGAAGATCTATGATCTGTTCGGTAAAATCATCGTCGGCTAAAGCACGTGGATCATCCGCTAAATTGATGATCTCGTCAACGTTACCCTCATTATTTTCATGCTGCAATCCTTCAGCTCCGTGATCCGCAAATTTCATTTTTCACCATCCTGTGTATTAACCGTCGAGCAAATATAAATTCAATCATTCCAACTAAATGCTTTTTCAATACGCCTACGCAGCGTTGCCACCGATATGGGCGTTAAATAAACCCGATCCATGGTCACGACAAAAGACCTGGGAATTTCCGATGACACAATCTCAACGCGACCCGCTTCTTCCGCTTGACGAATAAAATCGATCGCCTCATCAGAATCAACAGTCAACGACTCCATATCGAAGATTCCGACAATATATTTATCAGAAATCGTGCTCTCACCGCCAATGTGAAATAACATCACATGAATATCCTTTCTTTTTCAAAATGCGGTTAAGAAAGCCTTAAGTGACCGGGATTATGGCCTGATGTCCACTAAATAATTGTACCATATTCAGGACAAATAATCCACCGATTGAACCTGGCCTTGATTAACCGAAAAAAAGTTAAACTTGCTTAAAATATCGCAATCGCCGGATGAAGGACAAGGCTTCGGTTTCATATCATGAACGACCTGGCGTGCATCGGTGCAGGTGACAAAAACCTGGGCATCATGTATGTTTTCCAATAACCTTTGCCGCCTGTTCTCGTCAAGCTCCGACATGACATCATCCAAAAGCAATACCGGCGGTTCACCGGTGTCCTGTCTAATAATAGCCAACTCAGCCAATTTAAGCGAAAGAGCTGCAGAGCGTTGCTGTCCTTGTGAAGCAAACAGCTTGACATGATCGCCGTCCAAGTCCAGATCAAGGTCGTCACGATGAGGACCTTGCCCGGTTGCTCCACGCTCGATGTCTTCGTTAACCATTGATTTAAGTTTATTAGAGAACACGGTAAAAATCTCTTCACTACTGAAATTAGGCCTTATTCCGGAAACTGTTTTATATTTTACGTTTAACTTTTCTTTTCCGGAAGATAGAGCAGAATGAGATTGTGCCGCAATTTCATTAATACGCTGGACATAGATCATGCGCTGCTCAATAATTGCCGCCGCCTTTTCGGCCAGCATTTGATTCCAAACTTCCATCTGGAGATTATTTTGTTTTTCTTGAGATATTTTCCCCTCCAGACGATCATCGCGCATCTTTTTTAAAAAACGATTTCGCTGCATTAAATAACGGGCATATTGTTGGATATCGGAAAAATATGAAGGACGGACTTGAGATATGAGCAAATCCAAAAATCGTCTGCGGGCAGCCGGCCCTTCCTTGACCAGTTGCAAGTCTTCCGGTGCGAAAATTACCGCATGAAACAAACCCATTAAATCGGCAATTCGATCCAATTTAATGCCATTGTGACGAACAATTCGCTGAGAACGTGTCCGATGTGGATCTCCGGCAACAGCATCCAGATACTCGATTTCAATCGAGCCTTCCGAACCATTAAAATAATTAAAATCGATCGCCACACGATATTGGCTGCTGCCATGGAGAATCAATTCATGGTCGCGAGCCGTTCGGTGTGATCTGGCACAAGTACATAAATAGATGGCTTCGAGAATATTCGTTTTTCCTTGGGCATTGTCTCCATAAAAGACATTGACACCTGTTTCAGGCGCAATGGTCTGTTGTTTATAGTTACGAAAATCCTGAAGTTCTATCCTGCGAACGATCATATTCCATCAGGTTTATCTGCGTAAGGGTAAAACCAGATAAGCAAATTCCTGACCATCGATCGGTCTCAAAACACAAGGTCCCATACTACCATTAAATACAACCGATATTTCTTCTTCATCAATGACTTTAAGCGAATCAATAAAATAACGCGGATTAAAATCAATATCTATTCTGTTGCCGATCATCGCCACCGTTATTTCCTCTCGCAGGGTGCCTATATCCGTATTGGCACTGACCACAAGCGTTTCATCGTCCGGCATGGTCAGCCTGACCGGAAAACGCCGCTCTTCGCTGGTAATCACCAGGGAGGCACGCTCGATAGCGGCCAACATGGCGGCAGGCGAAATGGTCATGGTGGTTTCAGCCGTTTGGGGTATTATTCCCTTATAATTCATGTATTCACCTTGAATCAGGCGGGAAACCAGTTTTACTTTCCCGGTATCAAACCGGATATGATTTTGCGACGGATAAATATCAACTTTGGTGTCATTTGCCTGAAGAATACGGCCCACTTCCCCAATAGCCCGTCCCGGAATTATAAATTTCATGGGCGGCAATTCTTCTTCCAACTGGCTTCTGCGCAAGGCAAGCCTAAATCCGTCAATCGAAACCATCTCAAGAGTTTTACCATCACAATTGAGGAAACAACCATTAAGAATCGGTCGGCTCTCATCGGTACTGACAGCAAAAAGCGTTTGCCTGATCATGTCCTTGAGAATATTTTGGCTGATGGAAACCATTTGGTTGTTTTCCACGACCGGAATTTTGGGATAATCTTCGGCTTTCATTCCTTTTATGGAGAAATGTGTACTGGAACATTCAATTTGCATTGACATGTTGGGTGTGGTTTCGATGGTGACAATTTCGTCGGGAAGTTTTCTGATGATGTCACCAAACATCCGAGCATTAATCACAATACTTCCGGCTTCGGAAACCGTGGCGTCAACCAAGCATTCGATACCTGTTTCCAGATCATAGCCGGTTAGCTTAATGCCGGTATCAGCCTCAATCAGAATACCGTCAAGAATTGGGAGAGTGGAACGGGTTGCAACAGCTTTTTGAACGATGCTGATAGCCTCCATTAACCGGTCTCTGGAGCAGATCATTTTCATATTGCTATCCTCCTTGGTGTAGTTGGCCTGTTGTACTCATCTTATTTATTTTATCACTTTTCTTATTATACCGTGTGGATGTTGTTGAAAATTTCGAAAAGTGAATAAAGCAGGGTTTTCTCTCTGTTAATAACCTGTTGAAAAGGCATCGGGAAAAACAGAGATTTTGTGGAAAGGTTTTTACAAAACAGTTTTCCACACAGTTTCCAAGGGGTCCTCTTCCACATATCCACATTTTACCTGTGGAAAACAAATCTTATGTTCGCTATTTTTGTTGACTAACTGGCGATGCGCTTCTTGATTTCTTCGATTTCTTTCAGAAGCGTATCGTCTTTGGTGATAGCGTCGCTTATTTTGTTGCAGGAATGCATGACCGTGGTGTGGTCACGGTTGCCGAACTCGTGGCCGATCTGCGGAAGAGTCATGTTCAGAAGATTTCTGCACAAATACATGGCGACCTGCCTGGGAGCGGTTACTTCCTTACTGCGGCGATTGGATTTCAAATCTTCGACCGTGACATGATAAAAGCGGGAAACCACATCCATGATGACGCCGCAGTCAACTTTTTTACCGCCCATTGGTTGAATAATATCCTTTAGGGCTTCGGTGGCCACTTCGGTTGTAATCGATCCGGCCAAGAGGGAGTAACACAAAACCGTGTTGAAAGCACCTTCCAGTTCGCGGATATTGGAAGCAATATTTGTCGCAATATAGGCGAAAACATCTTCGGGAACGATCACATGGCTGGCCTGGGCTCTGCGTTTGAGGATGGCGACCCGCGTTTCGTAATCCGGAGGCTGAATATCAACGGTCAATCCGCAGGCGAACCGCGTGCGCAGCCGTTCTTCAAGGGAAATCAGGCTTTGCGGGGGCTTGTCGCAGGTCATAACGATGTTTTTACCGGACTCGTATAAAGTATTGAACGTGTGGAAAAACTCGATCTGCATTTGTTCCTTGCCTTCGATAAATTGGATGTCATCAATCAGCAGCATATCGGTATTGCGATATTTGCTGCGGAAATCATCATATTTATTTTCTTTGATGGCGTAAATAAACTCATTGACAAATTGTTCACACTGAACATAAAGAATGTTTTTGTTGGGCTGACGGGACATGACAAAATTGCCGATTGCATGCATCAGATGGGTTTTACCAAGGCCGGAACCGCCATAGAGGAAAAGAGGGTTGAAATTGCGGCCAACCGGCTTTTCGGCGACGGCAACACAGGCGGCATGAGCAAAGCGGTTGCCGCTGCCCACCACGAAGGATTCAAAACTGTATTGAGGATTGAGGCGGCTGCGATTATTTTGGCCGGGCAGGCCGGTTTCAGCTGGAATGCTCTGAGGCATGCTCACCGGCGGAGGGATCGCGGATTCCGGCTGTCCAACGACAATTTTAACCTCATAGTCAATCGAAAAGGCGGTTTTGAGCGTGTTATGAATCAAAGGAATATATTGGTCCACAAAGTTTTTGTGAAAATCATTGGGCACCGAAAGGGTAAAGACACCGTGGTCGGCTGACAAAGGCTCCATCGGACGTATCCAGGTGTTCATACTGATTTCAGAAATTTCGCCCTCTAATAGGCCGACGGCCCGCCGCCAGAGAGTTCGGACATCCGGATACTCCATTACAAAATCCACCTCATTTCGAAAGTAAATCTATCTTAGCAGATTATCTGCAATTATTAAAGCCGATAGGACACTCGAAAAAAGGGGCGAAATGTAAACTGAAGTGACGCAAAAAGAGATGTCCCACAAAACCATCTCTAATACAATGTAAGTGACCAAACCACACGTAAAGGAGAGAAGTTGTGGGACACGAACATTGTACAGAGAAAT
>JAAYPL010000012.1 GCA_012519875.1 Clostridiaceae bacterium
ATTTCTCTGTACAATGTTCGTGTCCCACAACTTCTCTCCTTTACGTGTGGTTTGGTCACTTACATTGTATTAGAGATGGTTTTGTGGGACATCTCTTTTTGCGTCACTTCAGTTTACATTTCGCCCATTCTTTTCGATTGTTTTTGCGATTTGTTGATCTCTGACAAATCGTGGTGGCGCCTAACCGGTTTTACCAATGGCGGGTATTACTTACGTATCAGGTCACAAGACTCGACCCCGGCCGCACCCATTTGTATGGATTGGCTTCGGTCTGCTCGGTGATGTATGTATTAAATCGTTGGCCGACAAGTGTGTTTTTTACATTGATCTGCCATTCAAGACCGTCAATGCCGACAAAGTACATAATATGGAAGCCATAATCGGTCTGGACGATCGCCGTATCCCCGGCTTTGCGCGCCGGGTCAACACTCCAGTCAAGAAATTCAGGAACAAAATTACTGCTGGGTGACACGCCGGAATACAGGCCGCCCTTCGTATTGCTACCGCCATCTTCAGAGTATTTGTTGGCCAGTTCGGCAAAAAAGGTCTCGGTCTGCCCGCCTACCTTAAATTCATCCAAAATGGCTTCGGCCTTTTTTTGGGCAGCGGTGATCTGTTCCGCGGTTGATTTGCTCTTGTCTGCCTGAACAAGAATATGCCGGACCGAAACGTAATTGGAATCGGCGATCGATCGATTAACAAAATAGAGCACATAATACCCGGATGTGGATTCCAGAATTGTTTTATCCCCTGATTTACGAGCTTGGTCAAAAAGCCATTCAACCTGAGACGGTGCATAAATGCCGCTTTTATAATTGGAATTCAACGATTTGTCGGTCTCGGTGTAGGCCAGTTGCTCTTCCTTGTCAGCGGCATAAGAAATGCACAGCTCTTTGAAAGATGCCTCGTCGGTTATTTTCCCGAGCATTTCACCGGCTTTGGCTTTGGTCTCGTCCATGGCTGCTTTTTTCTGCTCTTCGGTAGCATCCGCCGGTCGCGTAGCCGCCATAAAGAACGTCCGATAGGTAACCATATCGAAATCGTCCTGATTCTCCTCATAATATGCCTTGATTTCCTCATCCGTTATGACAAACGAATCCTGGAGATAGCTTGAGAATTTATTGGCCAGAAGATAGCGGCCCATGATCCTGCGCATGACAGATTCATCCATTCCGACGCCATAATTTGCGGTCAAAAAATTGTTCAGAGTCTGTCCCTGATTGCGTGCGCTGGTCGCAAGCTGAGCAATATAATCATCGGTAGATTTGTCATCGGCCGCGTCCAAGGACAGGTTGGCCTTCTTTGCCGACAGACCCAGGACCACAAGCTGCTGAAGCTCCTTGACTGCCTGATCTTTCAGAAAATCGGCCACGGTTGGAAAGGTTTCATCGTATGGCTGACTCAATGTGGCTTTTCCCTCAGCGGTTTCGGGGTCAATTCCATAATAACCGAGAGTGGAGCGATAAAAATATGACAGCTCCGCCGCCGTGATCTTTTCATCGCCAACGGTCAAGGCGGTGATGGAGCGATGGGGCACACCGAGGCTGAATACCCACCAAGTGCCGACCCCCAAAATCACAATCACCAAAACCAGAATGGTAATCAAGGTTGCCACCCGATTGGTGGTTTTGATCGGTTTTTTGCCGCCGTCTTTGGATTTTAATCGGGCCAAGCGTTCTTTGCGTTGTTCCCGCAGGATTTCTGTACGCCATTTTTCTTGATTCTGATTTTTTTCGCTCATTTCGATCCATCCTTCATCTTAAAATGGGTATCTTATTGATTATACACAGTCTGCCGTACTGAAACAACCGACTATTGCGGTGCTTCCGAATCCCGCGGAATGCAACATTAAGTGTCGCCCAATGTTAAGAAACCAACCTGTATACTTCTAACGGTGTTCTGTAATCCAAAATCTTTCGAGGATAAGTATTCAGCCACATCTCTATGCGTTTGATTTCC
>JAAYPL010000112.1 GCA_012519875.1 Clostridiaceae bacterium
GAAATCAAACGCATAGAGATGTGGCTGAATACTTATCCTCGAAAGATTTTGGATTACAGAACACCGTTAGAAGTATACAGGTTGGTTTCTTAACATTGGGCGACACTTAATGTTGCATTCCGCGAACCCACGGGAATCCGGATTGACTATTGCCAAACCCGGTGCCTATTGCTATAATGCCATTTGCTGATTACGGATGGTCCGCTGCCGGTTGCGTGCATGAACATCCTGGAGGAAGGGAGGAACGCAATATGGACTTAGTTCAAGCTGTAGAAAAAGAACAGATGAGGAATGCTTATCCGGAAGTTGAAATCGGAGATTATGTCAAACTTCACCTGAAGATCAAAGAAGGGAATCGTGAACGGATCCAGATTTTTGAAGGAACCGTCATCGCCCGCAAAGGCGGCGGTCTTTCGGAGACCATTACGATCCGTCGTTTGTCTTATGGAGTTGGTGTTGAACGCATTCTGCCGGTCCATTCACCGAGAATCAACAGGATCGAGATCGTACGCAAAGGCAAGGTTCGCAGAGCCAAGCTGTATTACCTGCGTGATCGTGTTGGCAAATCGGCAAAAGTCAAGGAAAAATTGGTTAGTTCAAAAAAATAGCCGGTTGATCCTGGATGAAAATCAAACCAAGCATTGTGTCTCACACAGTGCTTTTTTATTTCGAAACCCGGTTTGGTTCAAATAATCATTTTATTTTACAGCTTCTTTGGTTATAATTAGGTCATTGAGGACAGAGAAGGGAGGATCCCGTCTGGATATTAACTGGTTTCCGGGTCATATGGCCAAAACTCTTCGTGAGTTGAAGGCTTATCTTAAGATGGTGGACCTGGTAATCGAAACCTGTGATGCGCGCATTCCGGAAAGCAGCCGCAACCCTGAACTGCAGCAACTGCTTGGCAATAAACCACGTATTCTGGTTTTAAACAAAGCCGACTTGGCTGACCATGCAGTCACAGGCACCTGGATTGACCGGTACCGCCAACAAGGCATCACAGCGATTGCCTGTAACAGTTTGCATAAGACCGGATTAAAGGAACTGGAAAAAGCCTGCCAGGATTTGATGCGGGAAAAAACCGAACGACTGATGGCCAAGGGCAGAATCAATGTACCGATCCGAGGTATGGTTGTCGGCATTCCGAACACCGGAAAATCCACACTGATCAACGGACTCTGTCGCCGTAAAATCGCCAAAACAGCAGACAGACCCGGTGTTACACGGCAAATCAGTTGGATGAAGACCGCCGGCCGGCTGGAATTGCTGGACTCTCCCGGCATTCTCTGGCCGCAATTGGGAGACCGGCACACGAAGCTTCTGCTGGCGGCCACCGGGGCCATCAAGGATGAATTGTTACCGGTCGAAGATGTGGCTGTTGCTCTCATGGAGCTTTTGCTGAAACTGGTTCCTGATCTGGTTTGCCAACGTTATAAATTGGAAACAGTAGACCTTTCGGCGCCTGTGGTTGAAATCTTGGCTCAGGCCGCACGCACGCGAGGTTGTTTGCTTCCGGGAGACAAACTGGATATCTATCGTTTTGCCACACTTTTTATCGATGAACTGCGAGCCGGGAAAATCGGGCGCATTACTTTGGAACAACCACCGGAAATCCAATGATGAATCGGCGAATGGAAAGGGTTGCTCGATGCCGACTGATAAAAGAACAAAGAAAAAAATATTGAAGTACGAAGAAATGCAAAGTTATGAGCGCTTGGCTTGGGAGCAGGGCTTTCATGTCATAGCCGGCATTGATGAAGCCGGTCGGGGGCCTTTGGCCGGTCCGGTTGTGGCTGCCGCCTGCATTTTAAATCCCGATAAAAGAATCTTGGGACTGAATGATTCCAAAAAAATGACCCCTTCCAGCCGAAAGCGCATCTATCAGTGCATCGTCGAAGAGGCCGTTGATTGGCAAGTCGGCCTGATCGATCATGAAATAATCGATGAGATTAATATCCTGCAAGCCACCTGCGAGGCAATGCGGATGGCGGTTAATAAGCTTCGGGTAGAACCTCAGCTTCTCCTGATCGATGTTGTCAAGCTGGAAGGGGTCACTCAGCCGATCTGGCCGATTGTCCGGGGCGACGCCTTGTCGGTTTCCATTGCCGCGGCTTCCATCGTAGCCAAAGTGACACGGGATCAAATCATGGAGGAGTACGATCTGATTTATCCGGAGTATGGGTTTGCCCAGCACAAAGGATATGGTACTGCGCGACATTGTGAGGCGCTGAAAAAATACGGCCCGTGTCCCATTCATCGTAAAACCTTTATTCGCTCCATTCTGGAATCAGATTGAAAATATAATAAATATCGGATGAGAACGCTCACATGCAAGCAAAATATTATTAAAGGTCAAGTAGCGGAACAGGCGGCGGTTGATTATTTAGTCGGTTTGGGCTACCAAATTTTGGCCAGAAATTATCGTGTCCATAGGTTGGGTGAACTGGATCTGATTGCCGAATTGGAAGGAAAGCTAACCGTAGTCGAGGTCAAGGCACGACACCGGGCGGATTTATATGGTGGTCTTGAGTCTTCGATCACTCCGGCAAAACTCAGGCGGATCCGAAGAACAACTTCATTTTACCTGCAAGAGAATCGATTAATGCATAAAGATGTTTATATTCTTGCAATATTTGTTAAAATCGACCAGTGGGGAAAATCAACAGAATTATCGGTTGTTCCGATAGAATGGCGTTAATTATGTCAAAATACGGGGATTTTATATCTTGTTCCCTGAATATGCCTGGTCTATAATTAGTCGGAACAGATGCAGCTAATGCAAGGAGGATTTTATATGCCGTCATATTCAGCTCTGTCACCGAGACAACGCGAACAGGAGCTTCTGGTTTTAAATGATCGATATCGTGATTATGAGAAACAGAACTTCAACTTAAACATGACCCGGGGAAAGCCTTGTCCGGAACAGCTCGATTTATCAGCTGAATTAATGACCTGTCTGTCCAAGAATGACTATAAGGCCCTGGATGGAACCGACTGCCGCAACTATGGCGGTATCGGCGGCCTGCCGGAAGCGCGCCGGCTTTTCGCGGATATTCTTGGAACTTCGGTCGAACATGTAACCGTTTTTGGTAATTCCAGCCTCAACCTCATGTACGACATCTTGGTTAAAGCCCTGCTTTTTCCATTGCCGGGAGCTATATCTCCTTGGTCAAAACAAGGGGAACTAAAATTCATCTGCCCGACCCCCGGATATGACCGCCATTTTTTTGTCACGCAAACTCTTGGCTTTGAGATGATTCCGGTTCCGATGACCGACGAGGGGCCGGATATGAATCAGGTGGAGAGTTTGGTTGCTTCCGATCCGGCAATCAAAGGTCTATGGCTGGTTCCGATCTACAGCAATCCGCAGGGCATCACCTGCTCGGAAAGAACTTGTGAGCGGTTGGCATCCATGCCTGCGGCAGCGCCCGATTTCCGAATTTTTTGGGATAATGCTTATGTGGTTCATCATCTTGATCCCAATGATGCGGAAAGCTTGCCGGACATGATCGAACTTTGCGATCGGGCCGGAAATCCGGATCGCATATTTGAATTTACCTCCACCTCCAAAATTACCTGGGCCGGCGCCGGGATCGCCTGTATGGCCGGCAGCTTGGCCAATTTGGCATTTGTTCACAAACATATGGCGATTCAAACGATCGGACCCGACAAGGTCAATCAACTTCGCCACTGCCGCTTTCTCAAAGACCGGGCAGGAGTCGAGGCTCTGATGGCGAAGCATGCCAAGATTCTGCGGCCAAAGTTTGATTTGGTCCATCAAATTCTGGAAAAGGAAATCGCCGATACAGGGGTTTGTCATTGGAAAAAACCAAAAGGCGGTTATTTTATCAGCCTGTCGGCGTATCCCGGTACGGCCAAAGAGGTTGTCCGCATGGCCAAGGCCTGTGGCGTTGAGCTGACGCCTGCCGGTAATCCCTTTCCGCTGGGATTGGATCCTGATGACAGCAATATCAGGCTGGCGCCGTCTTTCCCACCCTTAGATGAGCTTCGGCCGGCAATAAATGTGCTGGGGACCTGCATTAAAATTGCCGCGCTTAAAAAAATGCGAGGTTGAAGTCGGAAATGAAAGAACTCTATGAGAACCCCTTGAGCAGCCGCTATGCCAGCCAAGCCATGCTGCGATTGTTTTCACCGGATCGTAAATTTCGAACTTGGCGACGGCTCTGGATCGCCTTGGCCGAGGCAGAACAAGAGCTTGGTTTGCCCATAACCGATGAACAGATCGCTGAACTTCGCAGTCATGCTGAAACGATTAATTATTCGGTTGCCGCTGCCCGGGAGGCCATCGTTCGGCATGATGTCATGGCTCATGTACACGCTTATGGGGAACAATGCCCCAAAGCCAAAGGCATTATTCATCTGGGGGCGACTTCCTGCTATGTCGGTGATAACACCGATCTGATTTTAATGGCTGAGGGCCTTCGATTGATTCGTGACCGGCTGTTGGCAATTATTCGTGATCTGGCCTCTTTTGCTGATCAATATAAATCACTGCCCACATTGGGCTTTACCCACTTTCAACCGGCTCAGCCGGTGACGGTGGGCAAGCGAGCGACACTCTGGCTGCATGACCTCGCGATGGACTTGGAAGACCTTGATTATGTACTGAACAATCTGGCCTTTTTGGGGAGCAAGGGGACAACCGGCACCCAAGCCAGTTTTTTAAGCCTGTTCGACGGCGACCATCAAAAGGTATTGCAATTGGATCAAATCATTGCCCGAAAAATGGGTTTTTCAAAAGTTTACCCGGTCTCCGGACAAACCTATTCGCGCAAGGTTGACAGCCGGGTTCTGGCTGTCATTTCCGGCATTGCCCAATCGGCTCATAAATTCAGCAACGATATACGTTTGCTGCAGCATTTGAAAGAAGTGGAAGAACCTTTTGAAAAGAGTCAGATCGGCTCCTCCGCTATGGCATATAAACGCAATCCCATGCGCAGCGAGCGTATTGCGTCACTGGCCCGATATGTCATGACAGCCTCGCTCAATCCGGTATTGACCGCATCCGGACAATGGTTCGAGCGTACTTTGGACGATTCGGCCAACAAACGTATTTCGATACCGGAATCTTTTCTGGCAATCGATGCTATTCTGATTCTCATGAAAAATATCAGCAGCGGCCTGATCGTATATCCGGAGGTTATTCAGCGCCATCTGACAGCCGAATTACCGTTTATGGCAACGGAAAACATCTTGATGGCTGCTGTTCGGCGTGGCGGTGACCGCCAGGTTCTCCACGAGAAAATCCGTAAGCACAGCATGGATGCCAGCAACCGGGTGAAGCTGGAAGGTGCGGAGAATGACCTCCTGCAACGCATCGCAGCAGATCCCTCCTTTGATTTGGCTCAAGAAGAGTTGGCCGAACTGCTGGATGCCGGTCTATACATCGGCCGGGCACCGCAACAGGTGGAAGAATACCTGGAGCAGGTCGTTTATCCCTTGCTAAAAGCCAATCCGGTTCAAATTGAAACCGAGGAGCCGCTCAGGGTCTGAAATCAGGTTGCGGCCAGGGTGTTGATCGATAAGGCAAGGCCAAAAGAAGTACCGAGTTTGCAAAGCTTGGAAATCGGCTTTCTTCATGCTATGATGTAATGACAAGGTTAAGCGCCATTCCTTGAAGGAGGCTGTAATATGAAGCTTGACAGACGCAGTACTATTCCTTTATATGCTCAACTGAAAGAATTGCTCAGTGATCGGATCCGCGCAGGGGATTATGCTCCGGGCGAAAAAATCCCGTCTGAACTTGCATTTTGCAAGGAGCTGGATTTAAGCCGACCGACCGTGCGTCAGGCCATTTCGGAACTGGTGACCGAAGGCATACTGATTATTGTCAAGGGCAAAGGGACTTTTGTTGCACCGGAGCCGGAAAAAATTGAGTTAAAAGGTTTTAATGCCTTTGCTTTTTCCTTTTTGTCGGCCCGGGAACTGGACGGATTACATGATCTTACTGTTGAAATGGCGGAAGCTGATTCCGAGACCGGCCGGCTCTTTGATACAGCCGGGGGAACCGGCCATGCCGGTTACTGGAAAATACAATGGCAATTGACCGATGAAGATCGTGTTTTTGCATTATGTCAATCCTTAATCCCTGTCTACATGTTTCCGGAACTTGGCAACGATTTGCGGCAGAAGCGGCGAATGATCGAAATTACGGCCAACAAATACGCTTATTTACCTCAAAGGGCTAACTGTAAAATCCGGGTCCGACCAGCTGATCCACAAGAAGCCGGAGAATTGGACATTGCCCGTAATTCACCGGTTCTGGTTTCGACAAGTCGCCTGGTTTCTCGCAGCGGCAATGTTTGCGAAGTGGTCAGAGCCGTCATGCGGACCGATCTTGTCACAATCGGCCTGGATGCCGGAAGGAGCTGAATCTGGGCTTGCCGATATACCTTGACTATTCTGCCTCACATCCGGTTTACCCTCAGGTCCGCGATGAATATCTGGCGTTTCTGGACCAATGCTATGCCAATTCCGCTTCAATTCATCCTTTGGGAAGGGAAGCATCGCGGCTTATCGATCAGAGCCGGCAACAGACAGCTCGGATTTTGGACTGTCAGGATGACGAAATTATCCTGACATCGGGAGGCTCCGAGTCAATCAATCTGGCGATTAAAGGTTATGTTGAAGCCAATCCGCGGCTCAACAAACGGATTATAACCAGCTTGGGAGAACACGCCGCCACGACAGAAACCGTTTCCTGGTTGAAAAAACAGGGTTATGATCTTGTTTTGCTGCCTCTACGGCCGGACGGCTGTGTAAATCTGGATGCCTTTGCCGAGGCATTGCGGCAGCCGGCTGCTTTGATCAGCCTGATCCACGTAAACAACGAGACCGGGGCTGTCAACCCTATCGAAAGAATTGTCGGGTTGCGCAATCAGTTGCAATCTCGTACCGCCATACACATTGACGGTGTACAGACCATCGGCCGAATGCCTTTTTCTTTTAAATCCGCCGGCGTCGACATGATGTCCGGCAGTGGGCACAAAGTCGGAGCACCTAAAGGGATCGGCTGGTTGCTGATTCGCCGGGGAATTCACTTGGCTGCACAAATCCACGGTGGAGGTCAGCAACGAGGACTGCGCTCCGGCACGGAAAATCCGCCGTTGGCCGGAGCTTTGGCTCATGCCTTGCGCTTGGCCACTGAAAAACTATCTGAGGAATGTGTACAGGTGGCCGAGCTCCGATCTCAGCTGCTGTCCCATTTGACAACACAAAATGTTAACTATCAAGTCCTGTCGCCGCCGAATGCTGTTCCGCACATTCTTATGGTAGCTTTCCCGGGTCTGCGCGGTGAGACATTGTTGCATGCCTTGTCGGCCAAAGACATCCATGTGTCAACCGGTGCGGCTTGCTCGTCAAAACGCAAAAAAGACAACCCGGTTCTCCAAGCGATGGGCGTTCCCGCCGAACTGGCCGGTTGTGCGGTTCGCATCAGTCTGGCGGCACAAAACACATCGGAAGAAATATATGAAACGGCGTCGGCCATCAGTGAGAGCTGCCGTCGTTTGATCAAAACATAGGAGGTTCTATGTTCGATCATCAGGAAATCATCCTGGCCCGATTTGGCGAAATCGCCTTGAAAGGGCTAAATCGAGGACAATTTGAACGCAGATTGATTGGCAACATCAAACGTCGGTTGCAACCTTTGGGCCGTTTTGCCATCGAATTGCGGCAATCAAGGATCTGGATTGAACCTGTCGAGGAGATCGCTGATTTTGAACCGATCCTTGCTGCTGTTACTTCGGTTTTTGGCATTGTCTCGGCCAGTCCGGTCTGGCGCTTTGGTGCAGAACAACGAGACGATTTGCAGGTTTTAAAAACAAAAGCCGTGGAATTCATCGAGCAACTCATTAAGGAAGGTGGTTCTTTCTCGTTTAAAGTCGAAAGTCGCCGCAGCGATAAGCGATATCCGCTGACTTCGCCTGAGATCAACATATTGCTGGGCGGACATCTGCTGCAAACCTTTCCGGATCAATTGCGCGTCGATGTTCACCAACCGGATTTTGTTCTCTATGTTGAGGTGCGGGAACAGCTCTACATTTACAGCAGAGTCGTCAAGGGGCATAAGGGTTTACCCGTCGGAACGGGCGGGCAGGGCATGCTCCTGCTTTCAGGTGGAATTGACAGTCCCGTAGCCGGCTATATGATGGCTTCACGGGGAATGGAACTACAGGCCGTTTATTTTCACGCCTTTCCTTTTACCGGTGACCAGGCCAAGGAAAAAGTGATTGAACTAGCCAAACAATTGGCTGTATATGCCGGACGGCTACGACTGCATATTGTTAATTTCACTGATATTCAACTGATTCTGCGCGACCACTGCCCCCAGGACATGCTGACCATTGCCATGCGTCGGATGATGATGCGAATTGCGGCCCGCATAGCCAAGGCGAATGGATGCCGTGCTTTGATAACCGGTGAAAGTCTCGGCCAGGTGGCCAGTCAAACGCTGGAAGCTTTGTGCACAACCGATGTTGTTTCGCCAATTCCGGTTTTCCGTCCGCTGATCGGTCTGGATAAAGATGATATCACACAAATAGCGCGTCGTATCGGCACCTATGAAACTTCCATTCTTCCATATGAGGATTGCTGCACGGTTTTTGTCGCCAAGCATCCCAAAACCAAACCTACACTGGCTGATGCCGAGATCGCAGAGGAAGGACTGGACATTGATAGGTTAGTGGAAGACGGTCTGGTCGATCTCGAGGAGGTTCGTTTATGAAAATCGGAAAATTAAGCAACAGGGATTTGCAGCATCTGGTTTTGGACCGACTGCCGAAATCCAATCGTTTTGTTACCAGCGGGCCGGCTGTCGGGCAAGATTGTGCGGCCATCCGTTTTGGCGATGGCCAGGTTATCTTGTCCACAGATCCGATTACAGGCGCATCGTCTGATATTGGTCGATTGGCCGTGATGGTGAATGTCAACGACATTGCCGCCTGCGGAATACGGCCGACGGCCTTGCTGCTTACTATTATCGCCCCGCCTGATTGCACGACCGATGAGTTAGGCCTGGTGATTGATCAGGCTGCCGCCACCGCCGAAAAAATGAATGTCAGTATCGTCGGCGGTCATACTGAGGTCAGTGATGCCGTCAATCGCATGGTCATTTCCTCAACAGCAATCGGATTTACCTATGGCAACCAAATCATACGTTCCTGCGATGCCATTGCCGGTGACACCTTGATTATGACCAAGACCGCCGGCCTTGAGGGGACGGTGATCTTGGCTGCCGATCAGGCGGAACGTTTGCAGGAACATTTAAGTGCCGAAGAGTTTCTGGAAGCACGTGAACTATTCGATCAGATCAGCGTCCTTGAGGAAGGCAGCTGTGGCGCTGATCTCGGCGTTCATGCCATGCATGACGCAACCGAAGGGGGTATTTTGGGTGCGGTCTGGGAAATAGCCGAAGCCAGTGGAGTGGGATGCATTGTCGAAGCCGACAAGATTCCTGTTCACCCCCTGACCGAAAAAATCTGCCGAATTCTTGAACTCGACGCCTTGCGTTTAATTGCCAGTGGCAGCATGATTATGGCTACGTCTGATCCGGAAATTCTGGTTACCGAATTGACCGTCCGCGGCATTAATAGCAAGATCATCGGCCGATTGACCGAGAACCGTGACCGGATCCTGATGCTGGAAGGGAAGGAGCTGGAGTTACTGCCGCCGGGATCAGACGAGCTTTACAAAATGCTTTGATTCGTTAAAATAGATTGGAGAAAATGTTTATGCAGCCTGTCTGCAGGAAGGATTTATCGTGAGTTTTTCACATCTGGCCTAAACCGACCCGGAAATTTATCAGGCAATCCAACA
>JAAYPL010000113.1 GCA_012519875.1 Clostridiaceae bacterium
ACTGCCGCGCAAAACGGTTCTGCTCAGGACAAAAGCCACAATGATAGCCACCAAAACCCCGCCCAGATACATGGCAAAGGTAATCAGGCCTTTGTGGGCAGCAAAGAAAACAGCTGTGAAATACGCGTAGATCGGCATTCGCGCGCCGCAGGACATAAAAGGAGTGATCAGAATGGTTAATCGGCGCTCCCGCTCGTTTTCCAAAGTTCTGGAGGCCATAACAGCCGGTACGGTGCAGCCGAAGCCCATCAGCATCGGGATGAAGCTGCGGCCCGACAAACCAAGATGTTGAAACAGACGATCCATGATAAAGGCGGCTCTGGCCATGTACCCGCTATCCTCGAGAATGGCGAGGAAAAGAAAAAGCAGGGCAATCTGCGGCAAAAAGGCCAAAACACCGCCGACTCCGGCAATAATCCCCTCGATCAAAAGCGAATGCAGCCACGCCGGCGCCTGGATCGACTCCAGGCCTGCGGCAACAGCTCCGGCCAGAATTTCGTTAAAAAACACATCCAACAAGCCGGTCAGGCGGCCGCCGATGTTTTCGTTAAAGGTAATCAGGAAAACCAGCATCATAATGACCAGAAAAATAGGGATGGCCAAAAAACGGTTGGTCAAAAGGCGGTCGATCCGATCTGAACGATTGAGGGAGCCGGGAGGGCGATGACGCCGATAAACCTGCTCCTGTATGGTTGAGGCCAACCGGTAAAGATCTTCGGTCTCGGCTTCGATGGTTTCCGGTGTGAAAGCTGATTGTGCCGATTCCACGGCCGGAGGCCGGGGGGTGTCAACCTGGGTAAACAGATCGTCAATCAGTTGATTGAGTCCGGTGCCCCGCCGAGCCGAAACCGGAAAGACCGGTATTTCCAGCAAAGCCGATAATCGTTCACTGTCCACTTGGTCACCGGCGAGAGCCAGTTCATCCATCATATTCAGCGCGATAAGGATCGGAATGCCTAATTTTTTCAGCTGCAGGGTCAGGAACAGATTTCGTTCCAGATTGGTGACGTCAACGATGTTGATGATCAAATCCGGTCGATTTTGGGTCAGAAAGTCACGGGCAATTGTTTCCTCGGGCGTCATGCAGGCCAAAGAATAGATTCCGGGCAGGTCAACCAACTCGATAACCCGGCCGTCCTTGAATAACTTGCCGGTTTTTTTCTCAACAGTAACACCCGGCCAGTTGCCGGTTGATTGACGGGAACCGGTTAAACGGTTAAACAAGGTGGTCTTGCCACTGTTCGGATTGCCGGCCAAAGCAATTTGTCTGTTCATGATACCGAGTCGTTTTTTATCTGCTTCACAAGAATAAAAAAAGCGTCCTTCCGACGAATTGATAATGAATAGTCCCGAACCCGAATCTCAATCGGATCGCCGAGGGGGGCGAACTTGCGTACAACCAGATTGGTGCCGGGGGTGATGCCCATGGCCATCAACCTCTGACGGAAACGGGCTCCCCCTCTGATTGCGATAACTTGACCAACCTCATGGGGCTCGAGTTCGCTCAGTCTTTTTATCATATTAACCTGCTCTTTGTCTAAAGTGGCAATCAAGTTTGCCTCGGCTAACATCTTACGCTTTTCATTTGGTCAAGTCAAGATATCAAGAGGTGCGTGTTTTGCCTTTTTAACTCTGATGCTGTAAACTGAACACGGAAGATCGACTCGGAATCGATCGGCCATCGGAGGAATCATGCCGGTGCTGTATTTTTTGCTCAGCCTGTTCCTGAGTCTCTTATTGTCCGCGGCCATTCTGGCCTGCTTGATTCGAGCGTTGCAGATCAACTGGGCTCAAAAAAACAAAAGACCGCTGAGTTTTTTTGCTCCAGTTTTTTTGACCGTCCTTTTCATCTCGATAACCTTGTATTTTGCGGTTCCTCGGATCCTTGATGTTGTGACTATAATCAACAAGGCGTATGTGATGGAGGATATTAAGGTTGATGAACATTCGCTGGGGTGGGGCACCGTTCGACACGAACAGCGGATCTATTATTACGACCAATGGCGCTACGATCTTGAACCCGGCCGGTCATATCGGATATCGTACACACCGCACAGCCGGTTCATCGTTTTCTTCGATGATATGACAGATCTTGTCGAGCATTAATTGTGCGATCCTCATCGTTTCAGCCCCCAAATTACGCATTTATCCTATATTCAAAAAAATAATGCAGTGGCAAAATGAGACTTACCATCAAGCCTTCCGGGAGAAAGGATCATTTGTCATGAAAAAGGCCACACCGTTTCGCTATATGAATGAGCAAATCGGCTTTTATATTGCGTCGGGGGATCAGGAGCTGCTGGCGCAGGTCAAGAAACTGATGTCGCGCAACGGTTGCTTGGGTGTCATGGATACTGCCGGCCGGGTGCAATATCTGATCGACGGCAGTATGGGCTCGCCTTTTGCCGCCCGGCGTATAATGGAAACCGCCGACCGGCTGCTGTTGGACAGGCAGGCGCAACTAAGCCCGTTTAAACGTTGCTTGGGCAAGGCGGTCGATCATGTGCTGAGCAAACACAATCTGCGCTCGGAGTTAAAGGGATATCGATATCTGCGTTACATGCTGCTGCTTGCCGGCGATGACGAAACCTGTCTTCGGCCGGTCAGCAAAACGCTGTATCCGGCCGCAGCCGATCATTTTCGCGTTAAAATCAGCCAAGTCGAACGCGACATTCGTTATGCCATACAACAGAGTGATTTTCGTCAGACCGGCCTGACCGGTGCCGCGGCGATTTGCCGCATGCACGATGAGATCGTGCGCGAGGCGGAACGGCTGGCCGAAATAGAAATGTCCTCCACCAGCGATCATGCCGGCGGAGGACCTTAAAGTGTCGGATCAAAAATCACGACCCGAGTCTAAAGATCAGTAATCAAACAGTGGAGAATCAGTAGGCTCGGGCGGACAATTCGCTTATCCGTTGACTTTGGCTTTCAGACCCTTGCCTGCTCTGAAAACCGGCGCCTTGGATGCAGGAATCTTGATTTCTTCTTTTGTGCTTGGATTGCGTCCTTTGCGAGCCGCACGCTGGCGCACTTCAAAAGTTCCAAATCCAACGAGGACAACTTTTTCTTCTTTGGCCAGAGCATCAGTGATGCTGTCGAGCACCGCATTAATGGCACTTTCGCTATCCTTTTTGCTCAGTTTCGTTGCTTTGGCAACGGCATCAATCAGATCGGTTTTATTCATATTTGGGGCCTCCTTTGGGAGTTATTTCAAGCCATATTATGATACCAACAACCGCCCGGTGTCAAGTCAAAAAGGCGGGAAATGCCGAAATCAGCCAATTTTTCACCTTTTACCGTGGGCTAATCATCGACTTTTCCCGTCGTAAGCTGTTCAACCTGTTCTTTATAGGCCAAAACTCTTTGGATGGATGCATCATTCGCAGGATCGTGGGTGGATCCGAATCTGGAAAGACGACTCTCGATACGGTCTATTCGATCCGTAACAAACCGCAAGTAAAAGGGATTATCGGTTATTCTGAACAAGTTTATAAACAGGTCAAATGTGTGGATGTAATGACTCAAATGGCCTATGGATCTGCTTTGCGACCGGGCGTTGCTTTCGATCTGATCGAGGGCAATTGTGAAAACCTCATGAGTTGTTTTCTCAACCATCGTAAAAATTGCCTGTTGTCTATCAGCAGGTAAATCGGATTGAATCATGGCAAAAATCTGCGAGCAGATTTCAAGGTAGAGATTACTGCCGTTTCGGGTTACGGCATTTTTTATGCAATGGCCGATGCCTAAAAGATCATATCGCAACAAAGAGGCGTTAACATATCGTGTCATCGCCGGCAGCCCAAGTTGATCGGCAGCCCGGGCTCTGCCTGCAGCCAGTACAGCGTCTGCCTCCTCCGGTTTAAGAGTTTCCGGTGCGTAGTCTTGCGGATCCCGGACCAATTCTAAAAAGCGCTTGGCGTTATTATCCAGAAAGGCTTCGGGAATCGATTCCGGCTGTGACAGGATCTCTTTTCCATCGGCAGCGGGCAAGACAAAATCAATTTGCTTCCGGATTCTTTTTGACAAGCGAAGATGCAAGAAGGCATTCACTTGAGCGATAACTGCCAGAAGGAGAAACAAATACGCCCAGAAGGCTCTTGGATTCACCAGCATGACCGTGATAAAGGCCAGGAGACCGACAAAGGCGCCAACTTGGGCGATCAGACCACGGTTGAATGCTTTGTCGGCAAGATCATGCAGGCTGGCAACGGATGTTGGTTGCTTTGGTGTTGTCGGATGATAGTTATGACCGTGGTGGTGTTTTTGCTTTTTTTCGGTATGATGTGAATCATCTTGAAACGGCACCAGGCGCTCGGCTCGTTTGTCCAGCAGTATATGATAGCATTTACCGGCGGAATTGCCGAATAAAGGCTGGATCATCGCATTGTTCGCGGAATGCAACATTAAGTGTCGCCCAATGTTAAGAAACCAACCTGTATACTTCTAACGGTGTTCTGTAATCCAAAATCTTTCGAGGATAAGTATTCAGCCACATCTCTATGCGTTTGATTTC
>JAAYPL010000114.1 GCA_012519875.1 Clostridiaceae bacterium
TATTCAGTCATGTTTTGCGTAAAAATATCCTTGAGCAGAAAAAAACAGGTGGTAACTTATGAAAAAACAAAAATGGCCGATTCTGCTTATGATGGCTGTTCTTCTTTTTAATTTTGCTTGTGTTCCGGTTCGGGCCGACGGCCTGTCAATAAAAGTATTGTCCAATCGAAGCAGTCCGACAACCGGTCAAATTATTACCATCACCTTTGCGCTCAACGTCGCTGTTGACATTAAAAACTATGATATATATGTTGAGTATGAACCTGATTATTTAGAATTTCTGCCCAAAAGCGATAGTACGAAAAATTTGGTAACCGCTTTAGAATTCTTCTATGTGAATCGGTTTGCCGACAATCAGATTGTTGCCGTGGCAACTGGCAGCACACACGTATCGTCGACAAAGCTTTTTTCGCTGGCGTTTAAGGCTTTAAAACCGACGAAGGACCCGACCACGACCACGATTTCGGTGACGAAGATTGTAATCAACGATGATCATGATGACGAACCCGCACGTTCATCGATATCGTTCACCATTTCCGACCCTGTGCCACAATCCGATGTCAACACCTTGAAATCTTTGACGATCAGCAAGGGAACCTTGTCACCGGCTTTTTCCCCGGATACGCGCAACTATACCGCCGTGGTGGGGGTTGACGATGACAAGATCCTGGTCAGCGCCGCCACCACCGACAGCAAGGCCAGCATCAAGGGCGGCGGTACGGTCAAGCTCAGTGAAGGGGAGAACACCATTCGTCTGACGGTGACCGCGGAAAACGGTGATCAACGAACCTATGCCATCGTGGTGACGCGACCAACGGCAACGCCGTCGCCCAGTCCGTCGCCGACGCCCGCTGTTACGGTTCCCGGTCCCGGCGGCGATACATTCTCGGTGTCCGATCTGCCCGAAGGCGTTGCCGTACCGGCCGGCTTTTACCGCACGGTCAAGGAAATGGACGGGCGCAATGTACCGGCTTACAAATCCCTGCAAGGCGATCTGACGCTGTTTTACTTGGTTCGGGACGACGGAACGGCCGGCTTTTACTATGCGGATCAGGATGGTACCTATCTTCCTTTTCTGACCATCAGTCTGCCGGCGTTGAACTGGCCGATTCTGAATCCGGACAGCTCGGTTGACATCCCGTCGGGGTTTATCGAAACCGAGATGACGGTCGAAGGCCAAAGGGTCAAGGCCTGGCAACGACAGGAGCCGGAAGGGCGAGATCCCGAGTATCTGGTGTATCTGATGGGTGGGGACGGCAACCGGCGGTTTTATCTTTACGACCGGAACAATCAATTGCTGATCCCTTATCAAGAAAACGCGCCGGTTCCCACAGAGCCCACAGAACCTTCGGCGACCATTCCGGAAACAGATCCTGTTTCCACGACGCCGACGCCCGCAACACCGGCCGAAACCCCTGAATCAGCCGGTTCCGGAGCGTGGCAGCTCATGACGTTCCTGTTCGGCATTCTCTGTCTGGTCTTATTAGGTCTGGTTGTCTGGCTGTTGATTCGGCAGCGTCGCATGGATAACTTGTCAAAACCTCAGCGTCCGCACATTCGAAGGGTGGATTGACATGCCCGCGCGCCCGGACATCCGACGATTGATCAAGGCAGTTTTTAATCGCGAAGTTTTGATTTATGTAATTGTTGGCGGACTGACGACACTGGTCAATCTGGTCGTCATGTATTTGCTGAACCAGATTTTCGGCAGTCAGGACTGGTGGTTCTCGACCGCGCCGGCCGTTCTGGCCGCCATGATCTTTGCCTTTTTTGCCAATCGGATTTTTGTCTTTCGTTCCCATGGCCCTCTTTGGCAGGAAATGTGGAAATTCCTTTCCTCCCGGATACTGGTTTCCTTGGCTTTCGAAATAGGCGGCATGTACTTGTTGTATAATCTGATCGGCTTTACCGATGTCATTCATCTGCGACCGGGCGACGAAGGCCTTCAGGTAGCCAAACTGCTGACTCAGATCCTGGTCATGATCGGTAATTATGTCATCAGCAAATTTTTTGTTTTTCGGCGCGAATCCCGTTTTTCGAGGTGACCGGTCATGGACTTTGCTCAAGCCCGATCATATTTATCATCGGCGACATCTTTTGGCATCCGTCTCGGGCTGCATCGGATAACCCGTTTGGTTGAACTGCTGGGAAATCCGGAGAGGAAACTGCGCTATATCCACGTGGCCGGAACCAACGGCAAAGGTTCGGTCAGTGCTTATTGCGCCGGCATATTGGCGTTTTCGGGCCATCGGGTCGGTGTTTTCACATCCCCCTATCTTGTCCGGCTGACCGAGCGAATTCGGGTGATCGACGGCCGGGACGGCCTGGCGGCCCTGCAGGAGGATGAAAGCGCCGGCGAGATCGACCGGGCCGACTTTGCCAGAGTCATGACCCTCGTCCGGAAGGCCGTCGAGCAGATGCAGCAGGAGGGGTATGAGCACCCCACCGAGTTTGAAATGCTGACCGCGGCCGCATTTCTCCATTTTGCTGCAACCGGGTGCAAGGTGGTCGTGCTGGAAACCGGCCTGGGCGGGCGGCTGGACTCAACCAACATCATTCAGAAGCCGTTGGCGTGCATCATCACCGCGCTGGGTTATGACCATACCGACCGTCTGGGGAACACCATAGCCGAAATAGCCGCCGAGAAAGCCGGTATCATCAAACCGGAACGACCGGTTTTTTTGTGTGATCCGCGAGAACTTGGCTTGGAGCAGGAAGAAGGAGAGGCGGCTTTGCGTGTCATCCAACAGCACTGTGAAGAAAAGCACGCACCGCTTCACCTGGTCGGTTTCAATGAAATCGAAGTGCTGGGTTATGGCCGGGACGGCCAGGTTTTTCAGGATCGAAGCTCCGAGCAGGTTTTTCAGACCGGTCTCCTTGGTCTTTACCAGCCGCAAAATGCCCTTCTGGCGGCCAGAGCCTGTCAGGCCACCGGCTTGGCCGGCCCGGAGGCTGTTGTGGCGGGCATTGCCGCCGCCCGATGGCCGGCAAGAATGGAGATTTTGCGGCAGCAACCCTTGACCTTGATTGACGGGGCACATAATGTTCAGGGCTGCCAAGCGCTGGCGGCGACTCTGGCCAAGCTGCATCCCGACCGGCCGATTGTTTATCTGGCCGGGATGCTTGAGGACAAGGATTACCGCCGGATGCTGGATGTTGTCCTGAGCAATCCGGCCTGCCCTGCCCATGCGTTTATTTGCGTCCGGCCGGACAACCCGCGGGGGCTGCCCGCCGAGACCCTGGCCAGCCATGTGCGGGAAAGCGTTGAACGATTGCACAACCGGTCATCATCCGGTTATAATATCAAGGGCGCGATTTACGCAGCCGATTCCCCACTGACAGGAGCCAAGCTGGCTTTACGGTTAGCGCAGGAAGGCCATGCTGCCCTGTGTGCTTTCGGCTCTCTTTATCTGGTGGGTGGGCTGCGGGATATTCTGAAGGATTTGGAGGCGCAAGATTGGACTGGCACAAGCTGATCAGGCATTTCAAACCGCTTACAAATGCGGATGTTTCTTCTTTCGCGTCGGCCGGTGAGGTGTCTCGTGCCTTAAACACATACAACCGTGCCCTGACACAGCTGGACGGGCACAATGCCGATATTGCTTTGATTGCCTTACGCAAGCTGGCCGCATCTTATCCCGATTTTACCCAGCCCGGGCTTTTATACGGTCTGGTGCTGGCGTCCATGGGCCGGACCGAACAGGCCCGACAGCAGATCCTAAAAACAATCGATACCGGCTTGACACCGGATTGGCAGGAGATGGCTGAACATGCTCTGGCCAAACTGAACGATTCGTCGCAGGTCCTGTCGGAGGGTTCAGATGGCGGATCGCCGGGAGCCGTCGAAGGACAATCCGCGGCGCCGCGGATGGGTGCCATGGCCCCGGTTTTGGAAAAGACCGGCCGCCGGAGCAAAATGCGCATGGCCAGTGCCCGTGAACGGGAGGATGTCGTCCGCCAGGGGGAGTACGCTCAGGATGAGGAAACCCATGTCCAAATGCGCCGTACACCGATTGAATATTTGCGCGTAGCCTTGCCGGTGGCGGCCGGTTTGCTGGTGGTCGGCCTGCTGGTCTTTTTTGCTGTCGGCTTTATTTCCAAAAGCAACGAAACCCGCCGGATGCAGGAGGAAGCGACCTCCCGGCTGGACTGGTTGCTTTCTCAGCTGGCAAGCCGGGCGGATCAGGACGAAGCCATAGAGCGGCTGTTGGCCGATTACGAGAAAAATTTCGCCACCGAGGATACGACCGCGTCATTTTTATCGCCGACAACAGAACCGCCCGCAACACCTGCCGAAAGCGCCGGAGAAGCGCCCCCCGAAACCTCGCGCCAAACCGAGAGCACGACACCAGCGGCCACGGCGACGATTCCCACAACCGCTCCTACACAGCCTATTGGCCAGCAAGCTTTGCTCGAAGCCGATGAACTTTATCGCCAAGCCGTGGCGGCGGCCGGCGAGGACGTGCTGTCCGCCGGCAATTTGTTGCTTGAGGCACGGGATCTGTTGGCGGAAATCCCGGGGGAAACCGCAGCGCCGGGTGTGCAGGCCGATGCGGCCGGCCTGAGCCGCCAAGTGGAAACATTAATCAAAAAAATCGCCAAAGATGCGGCCGAAGCCAATCGCAAGCTGGGCATGGACCTGTTTAATAACAAGGCCTATGCAGAAGCGCTGGACTATTTTTTGACCGGCTATGCGCTCTATCCCCGTGCCTATGGCGGCGGAGTCGCCTACTATTGCGGGCTGTGCTGCCAGATGATGGGGGATTTTGCCGCCGCCAAGCCGTACTATGAGTTTGTCATCAGCCAATATCCGGACAGGGATATTGCCGGTTATGCCCGCAACCGTCTGAACCAGATGGGTTATTGATTCAAGGAGGATTCTTGACATGGAATACATCAGCACACGGGGCGGCACGACCGGATTTTCGGCGGCTGAAGCCATCAAGCAGGGCATCGCGCCGGATGGCGGCCTGTTGGTTCCGGTCGAGATCCCACTTTTGGAGTTGGATGAAATAACCCGTATGGCGGATCTTGATTATGCCGAGCGGGCGGTTGCCATTCTTGCGTTATATCTGACAGATTACTCACGGTCCGAGCTTACAGAGTACGTAGAATTGGCTTATAGCGAAGAACGCTTTTCCCCGGCGCCGGCGCCGTTGCTTCAGCTTAACCAATATGTCGACCGGGAATACATACTGGAATTATGGCACGGGCCGACGGCGGCTTTCAAAGATATCGCCCTGCAGCTTTTGCCTTATCTGATGAAGGCAGCCATCGAAAAAACCGGAGATCGTTCCCGGGTCTGTATTTTGACCGCCACATCGGGAGATACCGGCAAGGCGGCGCTGGAAGGATTCCGTGATGTCGAGGGCACGTCGGTGGTTGTTTTTTATCCGGATCAGGGTGTCAGCGAAGCCCAGCGCCTGCAGATGGTCACGCAGGAAGGCGACAACTGCCACGTTTTCGCTGTTTCCGGCAGTTTTGACGACGCTCAGAACGGCGTCAAGGCTATTTTCAACGACCAGGAACTGGCTCTTGAGTTGCAAGAAAAAGGGATCCTATTGTCTTCGGCCAATTCCATCAACTGGGGGCGGCTGGTTCCGCAGATTGTCTATTATTTTTCGGCTTACGCCGATTTGATCAAAAATGAGAAGGTTGAGCCCGGCGAGAAAATCAATATCGTTGTCCCGACCGGTAATTTTGGCAACATTCTGGCGGCCTGGTATGCGCACCGTATGGGGCTGCCGGTCGGTAAATTAATTTGCGCGTCCAACAAAAACAGGGTGTTGTCCGATTTTCTGCGCACAGGTCTTTATGATCGCCGCCGCAACTTTTTCAAAACCAATTCCCCTTCAATGGACATCCTGATTTCCAGCAATTTGGAACGGCTGCTCTTTGAAATGACCGGGCGTGACAGCCGGCGCGTCGGAGACTGGATGCACCAGCTTCAACAAGAGGGTTTTTATCAGATCGATCCGGCTACGCTCCACAGCCTGCAGGAGCTTTTTGTCGGCGGCTTTGCCAATGAAGGCGGAACGCTCAAGACTATCCGGGAGGTCTACGACCGCACCGATCACCTGGTGGATACACATACCGCGGTCGGTTTTAACGTGTACAGCCGCTATGCCGCCCGTTCCGAAGATCAAAGCAAAACGATCTTTGTTTCCACCGCCAGTCCGCTGAAGTTTTGCGAAGCGGTCGGGGATGCCATTTTTGGACGAGGTTACAGTAAGGGACGGAGCAACTCGCGTCTGCTGGAAGAATTGGCAGACGAAAGCGGCCATGAGATTCCGCCGACACTTCAGGATTTGCCAACGCGGGAGATCCGGCATTCCAAGGTCATCGATAAAGAGGACATGAAACAGACGGTCCGCGATCTTTTGGTCGGCCGGCTGGACTAAGCCGATGATTATCGATCGTGGATGCTTATCAGCTCCAGGTTGTCATTGCGTTCCAGCACCCAGTCAATAGCCCATTCGGACTCGAAAAGCAGAACCGGGTTTTCTTCCTGATCCAGCACCGGCATGGTTGTGCTGGTCATGTTGATCCTGTTCAGCTGCGGTAAAGGGTGGCCGCTTTCTTTAGGGCGGATCCAACGGGCATGTCGGTAGTTCAGTCCGGTCATACGGATATCCACACCATATTCTGCTTTCAGGCGGTATTCCAGAACGTCCAGCTGTAAAACACCGACGACGCCGATGATATAGGTCTCGGTGCCGATGTCCGGCTGCTTGTACAGCTGGATGGCGCCTTCCTCAGCCAGTTGTTCAATCCCTTTGAGAAATTGTTTGCGCTTCATGGAATCCTTGGGTGCGACCCGGGCGAAATTTTCCGGCGGAAAAACCGGTATGCTCTCAAAAGCAAATGTGCGGTTGCCCTCAATCAATGTATCGCCGAGCCGAAACAGGCCGGGATCGAAAACTCCGATGATATCGCCGGCGTAGGCACTTTCGATCAGATTGCGATCCTGGGCCATGAATTGTTGGGGCTGTGCCAGTCGGACGCTCCGATTCAAGCGGACGTGGCGTACCTCCATGTTTTTTTCGAAACGGCCGGAGCAAATCCGAATAAAAGCCATACGGTCCCGATGATCCGGATTCATATTGGCCTGGATTTTAAAGACAAAACCGCTGAAAAAGTTCTCATCCGGTTGGATCGGCCCTTCGGTTGACTGCCGAGCCACCGGAGGTGGCGCCATGGCCAGGAATTCGTTCAGGAACGCTTCGACGCCGAAATTGGTAACAGCACTGCCGAAAAATACCGGGGTCGACTCGCCGGCGGCCACCCGCTCCATATCCAGCTCATCACCGGCAATATCCAGCAGCTCAATTTCGGCCATCAGCCGCTCCTGATAATCTTGCCCGATGAGCTCCGACAGCTTCGGGTCTTCGGTGCTGGCAACCTTGACCTTGACCATGCTGGCGCCATGATCGCCTTTTGA
>JAAYPL010000115.1 GCA_012519875.1 Clostridiaceae bacterium
ACATTGAACGTGCCAAACACATTGTTTTTGACGGCTTCCTTGGGATTTCCCTCCATCAGAGGAACGTGCTTATGAGCGGCGGCATGAAAGATCAAATCAGGCCGGGTCTCGTGCAAGACCTCGTGAACACGTTGCTGATCGCGTACGGAACCGATAAAGACACGCAGACGAAAATCGAAATTACCGACGGCTTCATAGCCGTTGTCGTAGTGCTGTACGCTAAAATTGCGGCTAAGCTCATTTTGCAGATCATAAACGCTGTTTTCATAAAAATCAAAAAGCACCAGCTCATTCGGATGGTACAAGGCCAGCTGCCGAACCAGCTCCGAACCGATAGACCCGCCGGCACCGGTGACCAGCACTGTTTTTCCGGTGATGATCCGATTGGCCTTTTGCCGGTCAAGCTGAACCTCATCCCGGCCAAGAAGATCTTCAATTTTAACTTTTCGAATGGCATGGATATCAATCCGACCGTCAATCAGCTCGTATATGCCGGGCAATATCTTGATTTCACAGCCGGTTTTTTGGCATTCGCCGACAATTTCACGAATTTCGTGCTGGCTGGCTGACGGGATGGCAATGATGATCTCATCGATCTTATGCTGCTTGACCATCCGAACAATGTCCTTACGCGCGCCGACAATCGGCACGCGGTTAATGTAGGTTCCGCGCTTGGTAATATTGTCGTCAATGGCAACAACCGGCAGGCTGTTGAGCTGTGAGTGATTTTTTAATTCGCGAATAATCACGGCTCCGGCATCACCGGCTCCGATGATCATGACTCGCCGCATGGGGATCTTAGGCTTTCGCACCCGAGGGCTCAGGTGGCGTAGCAAGCGATAACTCATACGCAATCCGCCGGTGAACAGCATGGTCAGGATGCCCCAGAACACGAAGATACTGCGCGGTATCGTGATCTGAAAAGCAATGAAATAACTGACCATCAAAGCGGTGGAAAAAAATGCCGCGGCAACAACCTGTATCAGCTCATCTGTGCTGGCATAGCGCCAAACACTGGTATAAAGACGAAAAAAATAGAAAACAACCAAACTGGTCAGCGTAAAAAACGGTGCGTGACGCATGATAAAAGCCAGATCCGCCGCACTGACCCGATCAAAGCGCAGATAATAAGACAAATAGAACGCCAGATTGATTGCTACGATATCAAACAAAACCAATGCAATTATGCGGACAATTCTTGTTTTTTGATTTTTTTCCATTTTTCTGCTTGAATATACCCTTCGCCCTGATGTGATCAGGCAGATTTTAACACATAAACGTTGTTAATTGAAGGCTTCACCGGAAGCAGCCGTCTGCCGGGCTTCAGTTGCCGGCCCGCGCCCGACTGGATTTCTCAACTAGAACATACCGCGGCGGTTGAGCCACCAGGCAACCAACCCCATGGAGCCCAGAGTAAGCACCAGGATTAAGATAAACGGCCACGGATCGGCGGCAAAAGCCGCTCCATAGAACGGAAACTGGATATTCTGTCCGAAAAAGCCGGAAATAACGGTCGGTACAGACAAGACAATGGTCATGGCGGCCATGAATTTCATAACAAGATTGAGGTTGTTGGAAATGATCGATGCATAGGCATCCATTGTGCTGTTAATGATCGTTGCGTAGATGTTGGCCATCTCCAACGCCTGTTTGTATTCGATGATCACATCTTCGAGCAGGTCGTGATCCTCTTCGTATTGCTTAATAAACCGGCTGCGCATGAGTTTTTCTAAAACGCCCTCATTTGACTTAAGCGAGGTCGAGAAGTAAACCAGCGACTTTCCCAATTCCATCAGCTTAAAAAGCTCTTTGTTGCTGACAGCCTTGCTTAACTGCAGTTCGGCAGCATCAATTGTTTTGTCGATATAGCGCAGGTATTTCAGGTAATCGTTGGCTCCGGCAAACATAATCTGGAAGGTAAAACGCGTGCGGTAGCCGGTAATAAAATCACGCACCCGGTTGCTTTTGAACAAGTCAAGCACGATCGCCTCACGCAGGGAAATGGTAACCAGACATTTACCCACGTGGAGAATGCCTACCGGCATGGTTTCGTATTTACTGGAGACACCGTCCTTGCGAATATAGGGGAAGTCAATGATGATCAGAACACAGCCGCTTTCTTCGTCGATATCGATACGCGGGCGTTCTTCTTCGTCCAACGGGTACCGAAGGAACTCCGGTGGAATATTGAGAGAACGTTCAACCAGAGACAGCTCTTCTTCGGTAGGAGCCGATAAACAGACCCAACTGTCCTCGGCAATGCCGTCCAGGCGCTGCAATTCACTGGTTGTACGGCCGTTTTGAGTTGTCAATTGGGAACGGTAAATTTCAAGCATGGTCTTGTCCCCCTCTGCTTATTTTCTTTCCTGTCGGGCCACTGAAACCGGTCGAGCCAAAACCACCGCCGCGGTCACTGCCAATCAACTCCGGCTGCTCGTGTTGGACAAATTCCCCTTGCAGGCAATAACTGAGCACCAGCTGAGCGATCCGGTCACCGGTCTGAATATAAATCGTACCATAAGGATTGCCATGACGGTCAAGAAACAAAATCTGCTCAGCCAATTCCGGCAGTTCTTCACGCAGGCGGTCGGCGGCCGCTTCCCTGCCGGCGGCAGACAGATGTGCAGCTACGGTGGTACGTTGGCATTGATCCAAAATCTCATCAAGCAGTTCCGGTCGAGCCAGGATCCGATCGACCAATTGCCCCTGATTAAACGTGTTTTCCACAATTACCCCCATCGGAGATCGGTAGTCGCTGTCGATTGTACCCGGTGCGTTGGGAATTCTGAGCGTCGTGTTAAGGGACAGGCCGCTGCGCGGTCGGACTTGGGCTTCGACACCCGGTTCGAGAGCCATGACCAGATCGAGGGGCAAAAGCCGTGTTTCGCCCGGGAGGAGAGTGATCGGTGCCGAAGCGTAAAGATCGCAACCCGCCGAACCGGCGGTAGCGTAGACCGGTGTCCGGCCCTGCGGGCCGGGACGAAGGTAAACAGTGGTTTGAACTTGTCCTTGTTGTTCCGACATCGTCATTGGATTGGTCTCCTTGTCGTCCAAAAGACACCTCGGCAAAAATGACCGGCATCCTGTCTGGATTTGATCATGTAGCCATCAACAGAAGCCGGTCGTTCCGGCAGAAAGCCGAACCGACGTTCAGGGCTGATCATCATCGTAAACAGATTCAACCGGCCAGCCATTGGCGCGCAGATAGTCTTCAAGATTGGTCTGAGTCAATTGAGCCTCCGGCTTGGCCTCGATCCCGGTTGACGCAAGAGGATCAGGATAGAGGCCCGCATTTGCATCCGATTCAGCATCATCATCAAGGCAAGCCGCGGCATCGGTGTCTATATCCGAAGGCCGCTCTTTTTGCTGGACAAGCAAGGCTTCGTAATCCTTACACAGGTCATTAAGGCGCAGCACTTCTTTCTTGATTTCCCAGTTCTGTTCCCGCAAACGCGACAGCTCATTTCTGGCTTCGGTCAATTGACGATCATGAAGTTGGCGTTGATCGTCAATTCCGGCATTTTCGTGACGCAGGCGGGTCAGCTCGTCCAGTGCGTTAACCAAGGCAAGGATAGCCGACATGCTTTGACTCAGCTGGGGATTGTTCTGCATGACGCGCCGGATCATTTCGTCGGCAGCAGCAGCAATCTGGCGGGTATATCCTTCATCCGCCGCC
>JAAYPL010000013.1 GCA_012519875.1 Clostridiaceae bacterium
GATTTCTCTGTACAATGTTCGTGTCCCACAACTTCTCTCCTTTACGTGTGGTTTGGTCACTTACATTGTATTAGAGATGGTTTTGTGGGACATCTCTTTTTGCGTCACTTCAGTTTACATTTCGCCGCAGGCAGGTTGATATGCATCGGCATCAAGTTCGGCACACACGAATATGCTTTTTTCTTTTGTCGGTACTGCTCGTGCTTACAGGCTGTGCTCAGACACCTTTAACCGAAACGGTTGATCAGAGCAATCAGGAAGTTGCGGCAGGTCAAGGGGGAAACCTTCATTACCAAAACCTGGTTCTGCCCGTCAGCAACTGCATCGTCTTCAACTCCGCCGCCGGGGAATTATCTCTGGCAGCCCAGGATGGTTCAAATATGGTGGCTTTAAGTGACGCTATCGGCAATACGCCGATTTTCGCCGACGATTGGCTTTTTTATACACAGGGCGCAACCGGCGATTATCTGATGAAAATAAATCTGGACGGTTCCAACCAGGTTCGCATCGGACGTACGCCACTTAAATACATGGTTATTCACCGGAATCGTATCTACGCAATTGAATCCGGCAAGGGGGCGGTCATCAGTCTGGCAACCGATGGAACCGATCGCCGATTGCTTGTTGATTTTCAGGCAGTGGCGCTGGCTTTATCCGGCGATCGCCTTTTCATCTCCGGCGCCAATGCAGCTGATGGCGTGGTCATGGTGGATCTGTCCAGCGGGGAAACGTCTTGGTTGCTAAGACAAAGAGTCTGCAGCCTCAATGTCAGCGGCGACTGGATCTATTTTGCCGACCCGGACAATTATTTTCAGTTGACCGCCTATTCTATTGCAAACGAAGTAAAAACCGCTCTGGGACCTACCGGTTTGGAAAAGCCTTTTATTGTCAGCTGCGGATATTTATATTTTATTGATCCGTCCAACCTGAACCGCCTTTATCGTTATCGCCTTGCCGGTTCTTCTTCGCTGGACAATCAGGCCAAAGAGCTGGTCATCGATGATGCCGTCGGCTCTTTTGCCATTTGTCAACCCTTTGTTTATTATCGTCGGCCGGCAAGCGAGCGGATTTACCGCGTCAATCAGGACGGCAGCGACAAGATGCGCATCACCTAAAATTCCGATTCAGCCAAATCGGTTCGGCTCATCTGGAAATACGGATTATATGACAGTTCGTGCCGCAGTGTGGTCGATGGCCCGTGTCCCGGGAAAACAGGGATATCAGCCACACCGGGGCGCCGGGAAAGTTTGCCAAGACGGATCAACGATTCAGCCATCGCCGACGGATCGCCTCCCAGATCCAATCGGCCGATCGAGCCGGCAAACAGGGTGTCACCGCTAAATAAGGCAATCGGTTTTTCCTCTTGGTGCAAAAGGAGACAAATCCCGCCGGGGCTGTGACCCGGTGTGTGAATGACCTCCAGTCTGTAACCGTCGGTCAGCTCAAGCATCTGCCCGTCGGTAAGTTGATGCTCGGCCGGCTGATAAGTAATTTTACCAACAAGGACCATGGAAAGATTGAGGCGCGGATCCAGTAAATAGTCATGATCGTCTGCGTGAATGTAAAGAGGCGCCCCGGTTTTCCGGCGAAGCGCATCGGCCTGGCTGATATGATCAAAATGGCCGTGAGTAGCAATCAACCACCGAATCTCCGGCAGACCGGCAGGTAAATCCTCCGGTCGGATCGCCGGGTCAATCAGGCAAACCGATGACGGCAGACGGATCAGATAAACACAGGCCTCCAGAGGGCCATAGGGCAATGTGATGATTTCGTGCATTTTTTTACCTTTCATTTTGGCGGCGGCGATTCCAGCATCAGGGTAACAGGACCGTCGTTAAGCAGTGAGACGCGCATATGGGCGGCGAAGCGGCCTGTTTTCACCGGAAGGCCCAGCCTCTTTAATTGACTGACAAATTGATTATATAACAACTCCGCTTGCTGCGGTGCGGCTGCCTGATCAAATCCGGGTCGATTGCCTTTGCGCACATCTCCATACAAAGTGAATTGTGAGACAACCAGAACCTCACCTGCAAAGTCGGTTAATGAGCGATTCATTTTGCCGTTTTCATCGCTGAAAATGCGCAAACGGCTGACTTTACCCGCCAAATAAACTGCATCAGCTTCGGTATCACCATGTGTGACACCTAAAAAGACCAGAAGTCCGGGTCCGATCTGAGCATGAATCTCTTGGTCGATCTCGACTTTTGCCCCGGAAACGCGCTGAATCAACGCCCGCATAAGCAGTAAGCACTCCTTTGGGTACACATAGCAGTGGTACTTTGATGTTTTAGTCTTACTTTATCATATGTCATCGGCACAAAAAAGGGACCTGCACCGGAACTTTTCAGCTCGACAGCAGATCCCTTCCTGACAATGTTTTCAGATCTCAGTACCAGCCCCGCAACTTCATGACCTCGGCAACTTTCTTCACCGATACCAGATACGCCGCTTCGCGCATGGTGCAGTTGTATTGCTCCTTGATTTTCCAAATGGCGTCAAAGGCCTTGACCATGGCTTCTTCTTCCCTTTTCTCGATCTCGGCCTCTGTCCACGCATAGCCACCCAGGTTTTGTACCCATTCAAAGTACGAAACCGTCACGCCTCCGGCGTTGGACAAAATATCCGGAGTCACGGTGATGCAACGACGAGCCAGCACTGCGTCCGCCGCCGGAGTCACCGGGCCGTTAGCCGCCTCGACAACCAGCTTGGCTCGGATGGCCTCGGCCTGTCTGACATCAACGGCGTTTTCCAGCGCTGCGGGAACCATGACATCCACATCCAACTCCCAGAACTTGTCCAAAGCAAGAGCTTTGGAACCCGGGAAGTCCAGCAGGTTGGCGTTCTGCATCCAGTAGCTTTCCAGTTCCTCAAAGCTGAAGCCCTCTTCATTGTAAATGGCATAGGTGCCATTTTTCGGCTCCCATTCAGCCACGGCCACAACCTTGCCGCCCAGCCTGATAAAGTTTTTGACGGTATAGCGCCCTACGTTGCCAAAACCCTGCACCGCCACTTTTGCGCCCCGCAGGTTGATACCCAGCTTGGCGGCAGCTTCCCGGGCGGTGACAGCAACACCAAAACCCGTGGCCTCATTGCGCCCCAAAGAGCCACCCCATTGAACGGGTTTCCCTGTCAGCACACCCAGCGCATAGCTGCCGGTGAGTTTGCAGTATTCGTCCGCCATCCACGCCATAACCTGGACATTGGTGCCCACATCGGGAGCGGGAATGTCTATTTTCTCGCCCAGGTATTTGTAAAGGCCCTGAATATAACCTCTGGACAGGCGCTCCAGTTCTGCTTGGGACAGTTTGCTCGGATCGACGATGACGCCGCCCTTTGCGCCCCCGTAGGGGATACCGGTGACGCCGCACTTGAAGGTCATCCATATGGATAGGGCCTTGACCTCGTCGATATTGACTCCCGGATGAAAGCGAATTCCGCCTTTGCCGGGCCCCACAGCGTTGTTGTGCAGTGCGCGATAGCCCTTGAACACCTTTACGCTGCCGTCGTCCATCCGCACGGGAATCAAGATCTCGATGACGCGCTGGGGTTCTTTCAGAAGTTCATAAACGGCCGGTTCAAGCCCCAAGGTATCACAGGCGTGTTTGACCTGAAGCTGAGCACTTTCTAATGGGTTTGTATCCAATGATGAACCCTCCTTAAAAACATTTTTTAATTTTTTAAGTCTATCACTTTGTCAGTTCAGTTTCAAGACAGTTCCTGCAGTTTTTTCATCCGGCGCCTTCAAAAAGTTTCTTTTTACAACTCGTCTTTAGCGGACAACCTGCACAGTCCATTTTCTTTTTACAGTGCTCCTTGCCGTTATGCACGATCAAAGCATGAAAATGGCCATAAACCTCCTTGTCACGGGGAAGCTCGGTCTCGCAGAAGCTCTTTACTTCCATGTAAGTTTTGCCGGCATCAACGGGAAAGCGTTCGAACAACCTCATGGTATAGGCATCAACAACAAAAGTCGGAAAATCAAAAGCATAGAGGAGAATGGAATCCGCCGTCTCATTGCCGATCCCCCGCACCTGTAAAAGTTCGGATCGGATGTCCGGCAGAGGGCGGTTTTTTATTGCGTTAATGTCGCAGTCGTAGCGCATAAACCATTTGGTGACGGCTTTCAGGTACTGTGACTTTTGCTTATAAAAACCTGCCGGGCGGATGATTCTCTGAAGCTCCTCCATAGGTAAGTTTAAGATTCGCTCAGGCGATAAGTGCCCATCAAAGCCTTGGAATGCCTTTTCGACATTGGTCCAAGCCGTGTTCTGTGTAAGGACTGCGCCGACCATTACCTCGAAAGGTGTATCGGCAGGCCACCAGTCAAGATCCCCGTAGTGAGCACAGAGGGTTTGATAGATTTTCTTCAGTCCGCCCATTGCCCGTTTTTACCTGCCAAAATCCGCAATGCGAACCGGATTTCCGTGTTCTTCGATAATCTTTAATAAATCGCTGCTGCTAAGCCATACCGTTTCCGTGTTGACATTCGGATGACATCCTATCCTTGCATTCCCTTCGAAAAAGCTTTTATCCAAATAAAATTCAACGCGTCTTTCATCATCATTCAGTAAACCCAAAGGGGTAACTGATCCCGGTTCCAGCTTCATGATAGCAAGCAGATCATTTCCCGATGCGAAACTAAGCGGTTTCGTGCCGTTCGCATTTCTGAATTCTTTTAAATCCACCCGCTTATCACCTTTTACGGTTAGCAAATAGTATTTTTTCTTTTTCTTATCGCGAACAAACAAGTTTTTTGAATTGTCCTCCGGATAAGGAAGATCAACATCTGCCAGTTCTCCCATATTGAAAACCGCTTTATGCTCTGTGATTTTATAAGAAATTCCCTTCAGATCAAGGAACCTATATACTTCTGCTTTATTCATACATCTCCAACAGGACGGACGGATCGGTCATATCCAAACCATCTCCCGATTTTATACTTTGCGGGAAGCTTTCATCGACATTGTTTGCAAGATCTTTTATGCGATCTTGCAATACTGGCAGGTCAACGGATCAATTTGCGCCAATCGAGATCGCCTCGATCGATGGCTAAAACCAAAATCTCAGCAGCAGCCAGATTGGTGGCCACCGGAATAATGTTGGTATCGCAAGCTCTCAGGAGCGGGTTGGGCATATCGTAAGTTTCCAGCATCGGGTCACGAAGGTAGATGACCGCATCAATCTCATTGTAGGTGGCACGAGAGGCCAGAATATTAAGACTTCCGGAAATTTCCGTGGACAGGCCCTGTACCTCCAAGCCAGTGGCATCTCGGATCAGCTTGGATGTATTGAGCAGAGAGTAGATGGTTTGACGTTCCAAAATATGGCGGTACGCAATACAGAAATTAACCAGCAATTCGTTTTTGCGATGATCAGCCAAGAGAACAATGTTCACAATGACACCTCCTGCTCGTTAAGGATATACCCTACGCCAGTTCCATTCTATACATCTTGCCCTTCAGATACAAGTGCGAAATCCGGAAAGAACCGAGCCGGTCTGCTTCAAGGAGTGTTTTCCATCAGGTCATCCTGCAGGCCATCAACAAGACCGGGGAACAAAACCGTGTCGCTGTCAGGCGCCTGATCCGGCTGAAAATAGGCCGTAAGCAGGTCACGGGCAATGAGAATGGTATTCGATCCCCGAGCTCCTTTTTCCACAACCTGAGCGATGGCGACCTGGGGGTTATCTGCAGGTGCATAACAGATAAACAGGCCGTTTGAGGAAGATCGATCCTCAAAACCGGTTTCGGCCGTTCCTGTTTTGGCCGCCACCTTAATAGGGAAATCATGCAGGGTCTTATAGGCGGTTCCTTGCGGATCGGTGACCGATCGAACCATACCCCGGCGCACAGCCAGAAGGTTTGTTTCATGAATGCCAACAGGCTCCGGAGCAGCAGCAAAGGATCGGACGACCGTGCCGTCATTACGGGTGATTTGACTGATAACATGGGGAGTCACCCGGTTGCCTGTGGCCAGGGCCGCGGTGTAGACCGCCAGCTGTATAATGGTGAAGCTGTTGATCGACTGGCCGATTGCGGCCTGACAAGTATCCGCCGGAAACCAAATCTGATCACCCGGGTCACTAAAGAGAATCCTTTTATTCTCACGGCTGGCCCGAATACCTCTGCTTTCACCCGGCAGGTCAATGCCGGTGATTTCACCCAGCCCCATTTTGCTGCCCCAATAACTGATCTCATTA
>JAAYPL010000195.1 GCA_012519875.1 Clostridiaceae bacterium
CGACGGCGCCGATACCGGGGCCGTGACGAACGCCACCCTCGACGGGATCGCGGTCGGCACCCACACCGTCACCCTCAGGAAAGACGGCTACGTCGACGCCACGGCCGAGGTTACAATCGAGTACAACGCGACCGCGACCCTCCACCTCGATCTTGCCCGCGCTATCGGCAGCATCGTCGTCACCTCGGCGCCCGAGGGCGCCGCGATCTTCCTCGACGGCACGGACACCGGCAGGACGACGAACGCCACGCTGACCGGCGTCCCCTCCGGGGAGCACACCGTCACCGTGACGAAACCCGGCTACGCGGATGCCACGGCGACCGTCACGGTCGGGCACGACAAGACCGTCCCGGTCCACTTTGCGCTGACCGAAGTCACCGGTAGCATCCGGGTCACCTCGACGCCCGACGGCGCCCGGATCTACCTTGACGGCACTGAGACCGGGGAGGTCACGAACGCCACGCTGACCGTCCCGGCCGGCGCCCACACCGTCCGCGTGGAGCTCGAAGGCTATCAGGCGATGGCAAAGACCGTGACGGTTACGGCCGGGGAGACAGTGGAGGCTGCCTTCAACCTCGAAGCTCCGGTGATCACCCTCCTGCCCGGCTGGAACTTCATCTCGACCCCGAAGCGGCTCGCTGACGGGGCGAACACCATCGCCCTCTTCGACGCGGTGGAGACCGCCGGCCACTCGATCCTGCTCTACGACGGGCTGAACTGCCGGTGGGAGACGATGGCTTCGGAGGATGCTTTCCGGCCGCTGGACGGGGTCTGGATCTACGCGAATACCTCGTACACCATCCCGCTCGCCTTCGCCGCCGGTGCACCCGAACTCCCGCCTGCAAAGGACCTCGGCAAAGGCTGGAACGCGATCGGGTTCTCCGACACCGTCCCTGAATCGGCGAAGGTCACCCTGCAGTCCCTCGGCGACCACTGGTCCACCCTGATCGGGTTCGATGCAGGGGCCCAGGAGTATGAGATCTCGATCGCCCGCGGCGCCACCGGCCGCCACGGCGACGAGCGCCCGATGCAGCCCATGCAGGGCTACTGGCTGTATATGAACACGGCAGAGACGCTCGGCAGTCTCAGCGGGTGAGAGGGTGCGACAGGGCATAACACTGCTCCTCCTCCTCGCCCTCGTCGCCGGTGCGGCGGCGGCCGGGGAGGGGGCACCCCCCGCCTTCCCCCATGAGTTCTATGGGAGCGTGACGATCGACGGAGTGCCCGCGCCCGCAGGGACCGTCATCACCGGCGTGATCGGCGGCAGGGAGTGCGAGTCGGTCACGACGACCGCCCCCGGCGAGTACGGCTCCTCCAGCAGGCACAAAGGGGCAAACCTCCTGGTCTGGGGCAGCGCGGAGCAGGCCGGGGAGACGATCACCTTCCTCGTTGCCGGCACGGCGGCAAAGGAGACCGTGACCTACACACCCGGGGAGAGGACACGCCTCGACCTCACTGTCGGCGGGAGCGGCGGCAGCAGCGGAGGTGGTGGAAGCGGTAATAGTGGCGGTAGCAGCGGCGGTTCGCCCGCAGCCCCTGTGAGCTCTTCCACCCCGGAGCGTCCTGCCGCCCCGGCGACCCACGTCGGCAAGGCATCCCTCCCCACCACACCGGCGGGCGAGGTGACGGCATCGACGACGATCCGGGCGGCGGACGGTACCGGCACCCTGCAGATCCCCGAAGGCACCACCGCCCGCGCCGCTGACGGTGGCCCGCTCGGCGAGGTGACCGTGGCCCGGGCCGCCGAGGTTCCGGCGGCCCCCCCGGGAACGACGGTTGCCATCGCGCTCACCTGCGGCCCGGCGGGCGCCGCCTTCGACCCGCCGGTCTCCCTGACCTACACCCTCTCCGCGGAGGAGTGGGCGAAGATCGGCGACCCGGCCACGCTCTCGGTGCTGTGGTACAACCCGGCGTCGAAGGCGTGGCAGGAGGTGCCCGCAACCGTGGATCTGGCTACGCGGACGGTGACAGCAGCGGTCTCGCACTTCAGCATCTATGCCCTCGCGTGGACCCCCACGCCCCCGGCAGAGACGACCACCGCCCCTGCCGCCACCACGCCCCCGGACGAAACCCGGCCCGATCCCGGCCCGCAGAAGTCCGCCAAAGAGACCCCGTGGGCGCTCATCGCGGCCGGAACCCTTGTGGTCGCCGGTGGCCTGGCGGCAGGATGGTGCTACCGGAAGAAGCGGTAACCGTCCCGGATCCAGAGTTTTCGGGGTGCATACTGCTGCATCAAGTCATCTTATTTTTGGGTCCTGAGCAGGAGGGGGACCTGCCACCGGTCGCTTGCGTTGCCGCGAAGAGCAGTAGATGGGCGTTACAGTCCCCGTCAAGGCATCGTGTTCTTCGCATGAGACTCTAATGACTAGCCCCTCCCAAAACCGCCGTTCATCGCCCCTTCCTTCATCTGACGCGGTGTACCGGTTCCTCAGCCGCAGCACCGAGGACCAGTACGCTTGCGCCGATCACCGCGCTGCTCTGGATCCCGTCGGCGCACCCGGCGGACCTGCCTCATCGACAGTACGGCGGTCACTCTGGACTTCAACATCGTCAAGAAACGCTACCGGAAGGCTGACCTGGTCGATAAGGACTACGCCTGGGCCTACTCCATCACCAACGGCTATTACCTCGGCTACAACCTGACCCTGGTTGGTCATCGAGCGCCCCGATGATATCCAGTACGATGCGCACTGCGCCGGGGACGGCCTTTCGAACCTCCTCGGAGAGCCCGATCTCCATCTCGGGACCGGGAAGGTGTTTCGGCTGGCATCCGATGATCGTGACGTCGATCCCGTCTTCGATACGCCGGAGCGCTCCGGCGATGCCCCCGGGACGGGCATCGCGGATGCTGCCGGGCGACAGGTCGCCGATCCGCAGCCGGGCGATCGCTCCCGAAACGGCGTCGAAGTCCACGATATCGACGACGATGAGTTTTTTTGTTCTTTCGGGATCAAGCAGCGTAAATACAAAAGGCGTCGCGCAGATGCCTGCGTCCACCACTTTCACGTTGTCGGGGAGCGCAAACTTCAGCAGTTCCTGCGCCACGGCGGGACCAAAACCGTCATCGGCGAAGAGGAGGTTTCCGCATCCTGCTACGACGATCTCCGGGTACGGCATTTTCAGGCACG
>JAAYPL010000116.1 GCA_012519875.1 Clostridiaceae bacterium
CTTTGCCCCCTTTATCGCGGCTGTACCGTGGCCACCTGCGAAGGACTGCGGCACATTACCAAAAATATGCAGGAAAGCAAAGTGACCCTCATCCTGGTTGTGCCGCTGATGGTCGAGCTGTTTTAAAAACGCATCATCAGAGCCGCCACCGCCGATCCCAAACTGGCAAAAAAATTCCGCCTTGGCCTCAAAATCAGCTCCGGTTTGCTTAAGCTCGGTATCGACACGCGGCGCCGGTTTTTTGATAAGATCCACCAGAATTTCGGCGGTTCTCTTCGCTTGATTATTGCCGGCGGTGCGGCGATCGATTCGGCCATTATTCAAGGGATGCAAGATTTGGGGAACCACACCGTGCAGGGGTACGGTTTAACCGAATGCGCACCGATTCTGGCCCTGAACCGTGACGTGGTTTACAACAATCGGGCAGCCGGCCTGCCGCTGCCGGGTGTCGAGGTCCGGATTATTGACAAAGATGAAGACGGCATCGGTGAGATCATCGGCCGTGGCCCCAACGTCATGCTTGGCTACTATGAAGATGAAGAGGCCACCCGCCAAGCCATCGATGAAGAGGGTTTCTTCCACACAGGCGACCTCGGTTATCTGGATAAGGATAACTTCGTCATTATTACCGGACGTAAGAAAAATGTTATTGTTACCAAGAACGGCAAGAATATTTATCCGGAGGAAATAGAGTTTTTGCTCTTGAAGAGTGACTATATTCAGGAGTGCCTGGTTTCCGGTCTCGCCGATAAAAATGGCGAGACCCAGGTCATCGCCGAGATTTTTCCCAACATGGAGAAAATCACGGAAGAGACCGGTGAAACCGATCCTCTGTCCGAAGCCGTCCGTGGTCTGATCGGAACAGAAGTACGCAAGGTTAATCATTCGCTGGTGACCTATAAATATATCAAGCGTTTTACCCTGCGCGCGACCGAGTTTGAAAAAACAACGTCCAGGAAAATCAAGCGCCAGTATTGAAAAGCGTGACGTTGATCGTTAAAGGGGCCTTCTCATCATGAAAATTTCGTTGAGCAGGGGAGTCGATGGGCTTAAAAAAGTCGGCGAGATTCTGATCACGCCTGCCGCTCTGTTGCCGCTGGCCGGCCTTCTGATCATGGCCGGTGATCTGACCGGCCGCTTTCTGGGATTTCCCGGCGCCGATATTCTCATGCGTTCCGGCACGGTTCTCTTGCGGCAATTTCCTCTGTTGGCTGCTGTTGCCTTGGCCTATGGACTGGCCAACGCGCAAAATGGAGCGGCTGCCTTGTCGGCAGCTGCCGCTTATTTGGCATTCCATCAATCCGGCTCAGCGCTGTATGAGCTGTTGGCCGGAGCCGATGTTCAGCCATCGTTTTACACGGGGGTTTTTGGCGGCTTGATCGTCGGAATGGTAACAGTCCTGCTACATAACGGATGTCGTTCCTGGCGCTTGCCGACTTGGTTGGATTACTTTTCCGGCGTTCGTCTGTCAGCGTTGTTGGCTGTTTCGGCTTCTGTTCTGCTCGGCTCCGGATTCGGAGCGCTGGCGTTCCTGATCCGAAACGGCCTTATCGAAGTAGCCTCCGGACTGACGCAGATGGGTACTATCGGTGCTTTTTCCTATGGTTTTTTAAACCGGTTGCTGTTTCCTTTTGGCTTGGATCACATTCTTAATCAGTCGATCTGGTTTGACAGCGGGCAGTTCACAGACTTGAGCGGCCGGCTGGTCACAGGCGAGTTGAGCCGCTTTTTTGCCGGAGATCCGATGGCAGGCCGCCTGATGGCGGGGTTCTATCCGATGTTGATATTCAGCATGCCTGCCATCGCCCTTTGCTTTGCTTTGACCGCCCGGATTCCGAACCGGACCCGTCTTTATCTGCTTATGGCGATTACAGCGCTGGTTTCATTGGTCAGTGGCGTTGGCCAGCCATTGGAATACTTTCTTCTTTTTGTTTCACCACTGGTTTATCTTATTTACGCTGTTCTATCCGGCGTATCCTTTTTGCTCAGCTATCAACTGCAAATCCGTCACGGGTTTGCCAACGCAGCCGGGTTGACCGATTATCTGACGACATGGCATTTGGCCACGCATCCGGAACGTGTCTGGCAGGTAGGTATCCTCATGGCATTGCTCTCGTTTGCGGTTGTCTATTTTTCTGTTAAAATCCGAAAACTGTCTGCGCCGGGTCGTGACCGACCGGAAGCTGATGACGAAATGGACGCCGATAATGAAGCGGCAGCCGATGCCAATGACGAAACAGCAGCAGCAGATGCCCCTGACGGAGGGGAATGAGCTGCGCATTGTCACCGAGAGTTTTGGCTGTACCGTTAAAGGCGGACAATCCTCTGATTATTTTGGTGGTCTCCAGCTGTCTTTCAGGGATACCGAACGATTGAAAACCAGCGCATCCGGTCGGCTGTCAACATTGTCCAGACAAAAATAACCAAGGCGGAAAAACTGGAAAGCGCCGGAGGACCGGCATCCTTGGAATGAAGCTTCGATTTTGCAATCCGGCAGGACCTCCAATGAGTCGGCGTTCAGATGCTCGATAAAGTCTTGGTCGGCGGTGTCGGGATCGGCCGCCGAAAACAGGTTGCCATAGAGTCGAACCTCGGCGGTCTGCGCGGTTGCTGTATCAACCCAATGGATGGTTCCCCTGATGCGCCGGCCATCCGGCGCGCTTCCGCCATGTGTGTCCGGATCATACTCGGCACGGACGACGCGCACTTGACCATCGGCATCCTTTTCAAAGCCTGTGCAGCGGACGATATACGCTGATTTCAGACGGACTTCGTTGCCGGGGAAAAGCCGGAAATAGCCCTTGACCGGTGTCTCCATAAAATCATCCGCCTCAATCCAAAGCTCCCGTGAGAAACTGACCTCGCGGGTGCCGTCTTCCGGACGCTCCGGATTATTTTCGACAAGAAACGTTTCGTTTCGGTCAGTGGGATAGTTGTCGATAATCAGTTTGATCGGCCGTAAAACGGCCATTACTCGCCGGGCATTTTGATTGAGATCTTCACGGAGACAATGTTCAAGGAAGGCATAGTCCACCGTGCTGTTGACCTTGGATACGCCGATCCGCTCAACGAAGCTTCGAATGGACGCCGGTGTGTAGCCCCGACGTCGCAATCCGCTCAATGTCGGCATGCGAGGGTCATCCCAGCCGCTAACATGCCCGCCTTCTACCAGTAAACGGAGTTTGCGCTTGCTCATAACCGTGTGATTGATGTTCAATCTGGCAAATTCGATTTGCCGTGGTTTTGCCGGCGCGTCGATATGGTCAATGACCCAGTCGTAAAGGGGACGGTGATCTTCAAATTCGAGGGAGCACAGGGAGTGTGTGATATCCTCCAAGGCATCCTCGATCGGATGGGCAAAATCATACATGGGATAGATGCACCAGTCATCACCGGTCCGGTGGTGGTGGGCACGCAAAATACGATAGAGCACCGGATCGCGCATATTGAAATTTCCCGAATTCAAATCAATCTTCGCGCGTAAAGTCATGGCTTCGTCAGGAAACTCGCCGGCTTTCATCCGCCGGAAAAGATCCAGGCTCTCGCTGGCGGGCCGATCACGATATGGGCTCGGTGTCGCCGGTGTGGTCAAGGTTCCTCGTGTAGCCCGAATCTGGCTTGGGGTCAGCTCGCAAACATAGGCCAGCCCTTTCTCGATCAGACGACAGGCAAAATCAAACATCTGGGGGAAATAATCTGAGGCGTAATAGAAGCGGTCTCCCCAATCGTAGCCTAACCAGCGGATGTCGTTCTGAATGGCCTCCACATATTCGACATCTTCTGTGCTTGGATTGGTGTCGTCCATGCGTAAATTACAGAGTCCGTTGTATTTTTCCGCGGTGCCGAAATCAATGACGATGGCTTTGGCATGGCCGATGTGCAGGTATCCATTTGGCTCCGGCGGGAAACGCGTGTGAACGGTTTTGCCGGCAAAACGGCCTCCGGATGCAAGATCCGCGTCGATCAGATCGTGAATGAAATTGGTGGAGACATCGTCTGCTGCCGGGTTGATCGGGTCATTGTTGCTGTTCATGGTGTGAGCTCCTTTGCGACGGCAATATCAGGGTCCGGGGTTGGTCAGGAGGTCCAGTCCGATGCCAAGTCGCTCCAGCGACTCAGCTTTACCGAGGATGACCAAAATCTCGATGGCGCCGCCGGGCGTAACCGCCTGACCCGAAGCGGCAATGCGGACAGGCCACATCACTTGGCCGGTTTTCAGATCAAGCCGCTCGGCCAATTTCATCAGCGCATCGTGAATGCTTGCTCGATTCCAATCGGACAAATGCGATAAAATCTCGATTGCTTTCGGCAAAACAGACATGGCCGATTCCGGTGTCGACTTGCTTTTTTTGTTGGAAAACAAGGCCGGATCATATGTTTGGCGAACCGTCAAAAAGCCGACCATTTCGCCGATTTGGTTCAGCTTGGTCAATCTGGGTTGCAGCAGCTCGGCCAGCAACGGGCCGTCATATTCCATTTCTCCAAAAGCCAGATCCAGACGGGGGCGGATCAGTTCGAGAAAATCAGCCGGCTGCATTGCCCGCAGGTATTCGGCATTGAACCAGCTGAGTTTGTCATAATCAAAGACCGAAGGTGATTTGCTGATGCCGGATATGTCGAAGTTCCGGCATAATTCCGGAAGTGAGAAAATTTCGCGGTTATCCGCGGGACACCAGCCAAGCATGGCGATGTAATTGACAATTGCCTCGGGCAGGTATCCTTCGGCGACCAAATCGTCAAAGCTGGTCGAACCATGTCTTTTTGATAGTTTCCGGCCATCCTGGCCGACGATCAGCGGCAGGTGGACATAGGTTGGAATCTCCCAGCCGAAGGCCTCGTAGAGCAAGTTGTATTTCGGTACCGATGAAAGGTATTCCGATCCTCGGACAACATGGGTGATCGCCATGGTGTGATCATCGATGACATTGGCAAAGTTGTATGTCGGAAAGCCATCGGATTTCAACAGAACCTGATCTTCCAGCTCGTTGTTTTCCACCGTAATGGAGCCAAAAACCGCATCTGTGAACGTTGTGGATCCCGTAAGCGGCATTTTCTGCCGGATAACATAGGGGGCGCCGGATGCCAGCAGGCGCTCCAGCTCTTCGGCCGGCAGGTCGCGACAGTGACGGTCGTACCCTGAAAAACCGGAATCTTCGGTTTGACTTTTCAGGCTTTCAAGCCGTTCCCGGCTGCAAAAGCAGAAGTAGGCGCGCCCTTTTTGAACCAACTCTTCGGCAAAGGACCGATACAATGACAGACGCTGACTTTGCACATACGGCTC
>JAAYPL010000117.1 GCA_012519875.1 Clostridiaceae bacterium
GATTTCTCTGTACAATGTTCGTGTCCCACAACTTCTCTCCTTTACGTGTGGTTTGGTCACTTACATTGTATTAGAGATGGTTTTGTGGGACATCTCTTTTTGCGTCACTTCAGTTTACATTTCGCCACAATTTTTCCCCAAAATTTTCTCAAAAAGCCGGCCGGCAATTTGTTGGATGTGCAGCTTTTCTTAGAGGCTTAGCCAAATTCTGCCGCCAACATTTGTTGAAATTTGCCACTGTTTATTGAAATCCGATCGTGGTATAGTCATGGTACAAGGCTAAGGCGCATATAGCAATTTGGAGGTTTTTTATGGCTAGTGTTTCCCTGAAAAATGTTTATAAAAGGTATGAAGGTGGCGTCCTTGCGGTCAGCGATTTTACCATTGACATTGCCGATCGTGAATTTGTTATCCTGGTCGGTCCGTCCGGTTGCGGCAAATCAACGACACTGCGTATGATTGCCGGTCTTGAGGAAATTACGGAAGGCGAAATTTATATCGGTGATCGCCTGGTTAATGATGTCCAGCCCAAGGACCGCGATATCGCGATGGTTTTCCAGAACTACGCTCTCTATCCGCATATGACGGTTTACGACAACATGGCCTTCGGTCTCAAGTTGCGCAAAACGCCTAAAGATGAGATCAAACGCCGGGTAACCGAGTCGGCTCGCATTCTGGAAATTGAACATCTGCTTGATCGCAAACCCAAGGCTCTTTCCGGCGGACAGCGCCAGCGCGTTGCCCTTGGCCGGGCCATTGTCCGTGATCCCAAGGTCTTCCTGATGGATGAACCGTTGTCCAACCTCGACGCAAAACTGCGTGTGCAAATGCGCGTTGAAATCACCAAGCTGCACCAGCGTCTGCAAACAACGTTCATCTATGTTACCCATGACCAAACCGAAGCCATGACCATGGGAACACGCATCGTTGTCATGAAGGACGGCTTCATTCAGCAGATCGATAACCCGTCCAACCTCTATCGCCATCCCGTCAACACCTTTGTCGCCGGTTTCATCGGTATGCCGCCGATGAACTTCATCAACTCCACCCTGGCCGTCAAGGATGGCCGGGTGACGATCAGCTTCAATGACGTCACGATCACACTGCCGGACAAATATGCCGTACCGGAAGTTATGGCCTATGATGGCAAGGAAGTTATCATGGGGGTCCGCCCCGAGGCGCTGAACGACGAGAGCCGCTTTGTGGCGGAAAATCCGGAAACCAGCTTTCCGGCCCATGTTGATGTTGTCGAGATGCTCGGTGCCGAGACCTATCTATATCTCACCGTGGCCGGTGTTGTTACTCTCACGGCACGTGTTGATCCAACCGTCAGTCATTCCAAGGTGGGGGAAGTGACAACCCTGGCTGTCGATGGCAATCGCGTCCACTTGTTCGACAAAGAAACCGAACTGGTTATCTTAAGCTAACAAAGAAAACGCGCCGGATCAAAGATCTTCGAGGGGGATCGGATGTGCAAAACATCCGATCCCCTTTTATCGGATCGGAGCACAACATTGTTCAAGTTATTGTCATTCTCTTGAAACCTGAGCCGTAAAAATATAATATAAGATAAAATAAGATAAGCAGAAGAAATCGGATAATGGACGATTGGAAGGAAAACAACCATGGAAGATCTGAAACAATGCATCCGGGAAGCTGCCGGATTTATCGACCGGATAGCCGGCATTATTGACGCTGATGGGATTATTGTTGCTTGTACGGACGAAATCCTTGAGGGCAGCGAAGATCCGTCGGCTCGGACAGTATTGATGTCAGAGGAAGAAAGCCGGGTTACCTCGGGCCGAACCTACCTCAAGTTTTCTCCGACCGAGGGGGAGCATCTCCTTTGCTTTATTGAGGGCATGGATTCGATTGCCCGAAGTTATGCTGAATTGCTGTCTCTCTGGTTTGCCGCAACCCTCAGGCAGCACAACTCTGAGGCGGAACGAGAGGCATTTCTCAAGAACGTTCTGCTCGAAAATGAATTGCCCGGTGATATTCCGCTCAAAGCCCGTGATTTCAAGATCCCCTATTCCACTCCCAGGATTGCTTACCTGATCCGCATGGTTCAGGCGGAGGAGATCGACTGCATAGAAATATTGCAGAACCTCTTTCCGGATCGTCAATCCTATTATGTCTTAGCCATGGATGAAGAAACCATTGTTATGCTGGCCGATGCACCGCGCGACAATCCGGACCTGATTGACGAAATGGCCGACCAGATTCTCGACAACCTTAATGCCGAATCAATGGTCAAAATCCGTATCGGAATCGGCATGGTGGCGGATACCCTCAAAGATACCGCTAAATCCTATCGCGAGGCGTCGCTGGCTCTTACGGTCGGCAGCATTTTTGAAAGCGATTCCTATGTCATGCGCTATGACCAGTTGGGACTTGGCCGGTTGATTTACCAACTGCCGCCGACACTTTGCCACATGTTTCTGGACGAGGTTTTCCCCAAGGGCGCGTTTGAGGCCCTGGACAGCGAAACACTGCTGACCATTCAGAAGTTTTTTGAGAACAACTTGAATGGAAGCGAGACATCGCGTCAACTTTTTGTTCATCGCAACACCTTGGTTTATCGCTTGGATAAAGTCCAAAAGATAACCGGTCTTGATCTGCGCAAATTTGATGATGCCGTGTTATTCAAACTGGCGTCAATGGTTCGCAAATACTTGGAAAGACAGGAAAAAGTCGCGCTGAAAGCAACCGGTGAAAGGTGGCGGCATGGTTGAGTCGGGTCAATATTCCCTGAAGGAGGTCCGGCCTTGATTGAATTTCAGAATGTCTCCATGGAATATCACACCGGCACTGTTGCACTTAAAGATGTAAGCTTTACCATTCAAAACGGAGAGTTTGTTTTTATTATCGGTCGCAGCGGCGCAGGAAAGTCTACTTTGATCAAGCTGCTGACCTGCGAGGAAAAGCCCTCCGAGGGGCAGGTTCTGATTGATGATTTTGATATCGTGCGCATCCGCCGGCGTCTTGTACCCTACCTGCGCCGCAATATCGGCATGGTTTTTCAGGATTTCCGCCTGATTGAGACCAAAACGGTTTACGAGAATGTGGCTTTCGCCATGGAGATCATTGGCTGTTCACGCAGGATTGTTGCCCGGCGTGTTCCCATTGTGCTTTCGATTGTCGGCTTGCGGGAAAAGGCCAAAGCCTTGCCGGGAGAATTATCCGGCGGTGAGCAGCAACGTGTCGCCATTGCTCGTGCGATGGTTAATAACCCCATGCTGATCCTGGCTGATGAACCGACCGGGAATCTAGATCCGGCCAATAGTGAGGCGGTCATGGCTCTGCTGGAAGAAATCAATCGTAGCGGCACCACCGTTGTCGTCTGTACACACAATCGAGAACTTGTTGACCAGATGAAAAAACGCGTGATTGAGATCGATGATGGCTATCTGGTTCGCGACGACGCCGTGGGCGGTTATCTTCGGCAAACACCTTGTCCTACACCGGGGAACACACCATCTGCGGCTACAACCGATATCGGCGCGGAGGATA
>JAAYPL010000118.1 GCA_012519875.1 Clostridiaceae bacterium
TCGCCGCTCTTATCCGTCGCCACAACACCGGTTATGCGACCGTCTTCTTTAATGATTTTTTTGGCGGGGGTTTCCAGCAGCACCTCAGCACCCAATTCTTGAGCTCGCTCGGTCAAGATTCTCATCATCGAAGAAGCGGCGCGTGGGCCCATTTCGCCGCTTTCAGGCTTGACAATGTGCCAGGTGGCTTCGGATTCAGGAAAATAACGATATGCGCCAAAGAATTCAACGCCCATTTCTTCCAGCCACTCGATCGTATCCGCCGACTTATAGAGATATTCTCTGACCAGCCGGGCGTCAACGCGCCAATGAGTGTAATCCATGAACTTCTGGAAAGCCTCCTCTCTGGTCAGGCCAATCAGGCTTTCACGCTGAATTCTTGTTTCCACCCCCAAGGGACCCATTCCCATATTGCTGGCACCACCGGTTGTGTTGGCCTTTTCCAAGACGATGACCTGAGCGTCCCGTTCAGCCGCCGATACTGCCGCCGCCAAACCTGCCGGACCGGCAGCAATGACAACCACATCACATTCCATTTGTTTCATAAACAATGACCTCCTGTAACTTTTGATTTATTGATTCGTGTTGATATTTCCGCATTAAAAATAGATATCATTGCCCAGCATATCCTGAGGAATGGGCATCAGACAGTCCCAATGCTCGGCAAGCAGCCCGTCCCGGAATCGATAAATGTCGACAACGACGCTCTCGTTTTTTCCCGGAAGGCCGGTGGCGTGAATATGAACGGCAGCCATGTCGCCTTCGACAATGATCCTTTTAACGTCAAGGTGAAAGTGAGGCACCTGTTCGAATTTTTTACGAAAAGCCTCAATAAAAGCTTCACGGCCTTGGCCGACTCCCGGATTGTGCTGAATATAGTCTTCCCGCAGATACTTGCGGGCGGCATCGGCATTGTGACCGTTAAAAACCTCTTCATAAAACGCCATAAGGATCTCTTTGTTTGTCATATTGCGATTTCCTTTCAATCCACCCAAGCCGGCAGCCACTCTTTAGCGAGAACGTTGTCCGCGCCGATGACACCGGCAACATCACTCAACGTTCAGAGCCACCATCGCCATGTTGCCAACCATTTCATCGATCGGCGCACTCCTGGAAAAGTCGCCGATGGATTTGGCAAAGCCCTGAAGCATCGGGCCGTAAGCATTAGCGTTGCCAAAAATCTGAACCAGTTTGACGCCGATATTGCCGGCCGTGAGATTGGGATAAATGATGATGTTGGCTTTTCCGGCCACATCGCTGGGCTCTTTAACCTTGCGAGCAGCGATCTCGGGAAGGATGGCGGCATCCAGCTGGAATTCGCCGTCGATTTTGAGTTCCGGCCGCCGCTTTCGCGCAATTTCAAGAGCCGAACGCACTTTATCGACCTGGGGATGCTCGGTGCTGCCTTTGGTTGAAAAAGACAACAGAGCGACGCGGGGCTCCCAGTCAAACAGACGATGCATGGTATCCGCGGTGGTAATGGCAATGTCAGCCAATTCCGATGCGTCGGGATCGGCATTGACCGCGGAATCGGAGAACGCCAGGAGCTGTCCCTCGGAGCCTTGCCACCCCGGAATGTCCATGACGCCCATGCTGGAAATGGTGTTGATTCCCGGCTGAGTACCGACAAACATCTGACCGGCCAGCACAACTTCGGCCGTGGAGTGGCTGATTCCGGCCATAACACAATCAACCCGGCCGGCCACCAAAAGGATCATCGCGGCGCTGACGCGATCTTTCATTTTCCGTATGATTCCTTTAACTGAAAAATCGTCTTTGACGGCTGCATATTCTTCGGCAACCTGTTGGAAAAGCGCTTCGTCCGGATAATTAATAATCTCAATATCATCAAAATTGATGTCCAAGCCGGCGGCGCGTTCTCTCAGTTCTTCGGGATCGCCGAGCAGAACCGGCTCGATGATGCCCAAATCCTTGGCCTTTCGCGCAGCCTGCAGGATACGGTCATCGGTTTCCGGCAATGCCATGCGGCGCTTGGTCCGTCGGGCTCGTTCAA
>JAAYPL010000119.1 GCA_012519875.1 Clostridiaceae bacterium
AGAACCATCAGCGGTATCAAAATCAGTAGCGCCAACCCTTCGACAGAAAGGTGCGCCCGATTTGGTTGGTCCGGGTACGTAAATTCAGATTGTTCGGGTTTGGTCATCACCATTGCAATTCATCCAGGGAAAGTTGAAAAGGCGGCAGGAAGGTCTCCACAAACAGCTGCACCTCCGGAAGCTCGACCCCCAGACGATCCAGGTCGGCTTTGATGCCGTGCTGAGCTTGGCGGAACTCCTTGTTTCCGGCTTTTTCTTCATCAAGGCATTTGATATAGGCGCTGATCCGATCGGCGGCTTTGACCAATCGGTAGGTTGCGGCAACCGACGGATCATCAAGGTTCGGCAGCAGATAGGGCTCCCAGCCGGGCGCCAGATCCTCCGGCAGCATGGCGAGCAGTTTGCGGGCCGCAACCGATTCAACGGCCTGGTAAGCTTCACGGATGGTCGGATTGAAATACTTAACCGGCGTGGGCAGATCACCGGTCAAAATCTCGCTGGCATCGTGATACAACGCAAAAAGCACGGCCCGGCCCTCGTCCACCGGCGGTCTTCCGTCGGCCAGACGTCGGCGCAGGACAGCCAATGCGTGGGCGATGACCGCCACTTGCAACGAGTGCTCGGAAATATTTTCCGGCTCCGTGTTGCGCATCAGTCCCCAGCGGTTGATGTATCTCATGCGATGAAGCATCGCAAAAAAACTATTGCTCATGCTGCCCTCCCGGTTATTGCTTGCCGGCTAAAACCAATAAATATCCTCAAAGGATCTGGTGGCAAAAGAATCCGACATGCCGGCAACATAGTCGACAATTTTTTGTGCGGCAGGCAGATCGGCGGCATAATTGCGTTCGGCTATATATTGATTAAAAGCTCTGAACACGCGGTTGTCGCTGGAAGCCAGCTTTTCCGGATCCGCCAGGGCCTGATGCAGAGCCTCGAACAATCCCTCGATGACATTGGTCGCCATTTTTTCATAACGTTTGATTTTATCCGAACGATAAATCCGCTCCACATTGTCCAACAATAGTTCCTGCATGCTTTGGCCGCAGGCCGGACTGAGCACGATGGCGTCCCGGTTGCGGCTGTTGATGATGATGTCGGTCACCAGGGTATTGATGATCTCGCTGTTGGATTGCCCCAGAGAAGAGCGGATGGCCGCCGGCAGCTCATCATACTCCATGATCCCGGCGCGAACGGCATCTTCGATATCCCGCCCGACATAGGCGATCTTGTCGGCCAGACGAACGACGCACCCCTCCAAGGTGGCCGGCATGCCGTGATTTTTGGCACCGGCCGCCAATTGATCCGGCTGCTTGTCCCGGTTCGGAATCAGGCAGGTTTCCCTGTAGCTTTCGCCGCAATGGCTGGCAATGCCGTCCCGGACTTCAAAGGTCAGGTTCAGCCCGCTCATACGGTCGGCTCTTGTAGCCAGCACATCAACCACACGCAAACTGTGCAGCTCGTGCTGGAAGTGGTAATCAGGATCGATGCGTTGCAGGCATTCGTTGAGCACACGCTCACCGGTGTGTCCAAAAGGCGCATGCCCCAGATCATGTCCAAGGGCGATGCCTTGAATCAGATCTGCATTCAGGCCCAGTGCCCGCCCAATGGTATTGGCAATGTAATTAACATAGATGACATGCTCCATGCGTGTGCAGATATGGTCGTTTTGGGGATCAAAGAACACCTGGGTTTTGTGCCGCAGGCGGCGAAAATCCAGACTGAAGATAATGCGGCCGACATCCCGCTCGTAGGCCGTGCGAACATCGCAGGGTGGATCATTCGGCCAGACACGTCCCCGACTGTTTTTACTCTTGGCAGCAAATGCATGCAGGATCCGCTCTTCCTGCTCTTCTTTGATTCGCCGCGGCGTCAGGTTTTGTTCCGACATATCGTCCACCTCTCGGTCGGCATGGCGCCTCATGATTTTGCCGACTAAATCATTATATCATGGCCGGCATTGATGTCGGCAAGACTGCAGCCATGATTTTTATGGGCAACAGTGTTATGTTATGAGTGCCGGCATCTGAAACGGTTACCGGCATGCTCGCCGACAGCAGGATATTATCGGCATCGGAACTTATGAGGAGAATTTGCCATGAAAACTGTTTTCTTTACCGGCGCTACCGGAGGCCTTGGGGAATTATGCGTACGTGCCCTGTCGCAAAGAGGCTGGCAGGTGTTTGCCGCCGGCACCAACAAGGAAAAACTTAGAGAGCTGAAGCAGCTGCCTCATGTAATCCCTCTGCACGCCAATGTGCGCGACATGGACAGCTTGACAGCGGCCAAGGGAAAATTGCTTGAACACACCGACCGCTTGAACGCCGTGGTCAACTTCGCGGGAATATCGGTGTTTTCTTCGCTTGTTGAAGGAGAGGCAATACCGCTGATGGAAAAGCTGATCGACATCAATGTGCTGGGCACCGCCCGGGTCAACGCCCTCATGATTGATTTGCTGGAAAAAGGACAGGGCCGCATCATCAACTGCTCCTCTACCGCAGGCTGGGCGGCCTCTCAGCCTTTCGCCGGAGCCTATTATGCTTCCAAGCGGGCCATCGAAGCCTATAACGACAGTCTGCGACGGGAACTGATGTTTGTAGGCATCCCTGTAATCAAGATACAGCCCGGCGCTTATCAGACCAAGCTGCTCAGCGGCATTAATGATGAATACTTGAAGATACTCAAAAGCACCACCCGTTATCAGACGGTGCTGAGACGTCTTAAGTTTATGATGGACAGGGTGCTTGACACCGCGGGAGACCCACAGGAGCTGGTCGATACCGTGACAAGAGCGCTGGAAGATAAGCGCCCGCGACTTAAATACCGCAAAGGCGCCGGCTTTTTGATGTACCTGATGAGCGCCCTGCCCGGCGGTCTCGTGGACTGGGGTTACCGTACGGTACTGAAGCTGCCTTTATCGTGACATGATTATTTCAGATTTTTTCCAGTCGGGCCATGCGGGCTAAAAAGCGCTTGCGTTCACCGGAGTCAAATTCGATTTGGAGAATGGCATCACCGGCAACCGGTTCACAGGCGATGATCCGGCCGGGCCCGAAACGAGGATGACGGATCCGGTCACCTTTCTTAAAGTCGATCGGTTCCTTGGTGTCAACGACAGGCTGCTTTCCGCTTCCGGGTTTCGGCGCTGCCGGAGACCGTATGCCCAATGTGTCGGAAAGCCAACCGCCGGATGAAGTTCTGCCGCTCCGCCCGGATTGCTCTCCCTGCCGCGATCCGCCGATCTCTTCGACCAGGTGATCGGGAATTCCACGCACAAACCGAGAAACCGGCATACTTTGTGTTTGGCCGAAAACCAGTCGCTGCCGGGCGGTTGTGATGTAAAGCTTTTCCCGGGCGCGTGTAATGGCCACATAAGCCAACCGCCGCTCCTCTTCGATCGCCTCTTGGTCCTCATAGGCGCGGTAGCCGGGGA
>JAAYPL010000014.1 GCA_012519875.1 Clostridiaceae bacterium
ATTTCTCTGTACAATGTTCGTGTCCCACAACTTCTCTCCTTTACGTGTGGTTTGGTCACTTACATTGTATTAGAGATGGTTTTGTGGGACATCTCTTTTTGCGTCACTTCAGTTTACATTTCGCCCAATATTGGATGGGCCTAGTCACAGGCTCAAGCGATCCGGATACGGTATTGCCGGAGTTCAGAGCTGCCCTAGCTGCTTCTGGCTATGGCGCAATCGTCAGCACAGTTCAAGAGCAGGTCGATCTTTTCGAGAAAGCAAAACAGCAAGGTTGATTTCTATGCTTTGAGGATTAATATTGGCGGGCAATGACGATTAATCATTGCCCGCCAGGTTAATTTTGATAGGCAGGAAAGGGTTTTGTATGCCTATGCCAAAGAAAAAAATATTTACCGAGGCCAACATGGCTAGGGTGAGAAAGATCAAGATTATTACAGCTCTTGACATCATGTCACTACCGGCTATTTTGTATTTGATCATCAATAACTATATTCCAATGTATGGTCTAATTATCGCTTTTAAAAAAGTTGATTTCAGAAAAGGCCTCTATGGAGGCGACTGGATAGGGTTTAAAAACTTCGAGTATCTGTTTAAGACAAGAGATGCGTTTGTTATGACGCGCAACACGTTATTGTATAATTTGGTTTTTATCGTCGTGATGACCACGCTGGGCATTATGGTGGGAATCATGCTTAGTGAAATCCGGCTCCGATATATGACAAAATTTTACCAGACCACGATCTTGTTGCCTCAACTTATCTCGGTCGTGATTATTGCCAATCTTGTCTTTGCTTTCCTTGCCACGGAAACCGGGTTGATCAACAAGTCAATCCTCGAACCTCTCGGTTATCCAACAGTTAATTTTTACAGCACGCCCAAGTATTGGCCGTTTATTTTGGTATTTGTCAATACTTGGAGTGGCATCGGTTATTCGTCACTGATCTACTTTGCTTCGGTCATCGGCATTGACCGAGAGCTTTACGATGCGGCCTTGGTTGATGGTGCCGGTAAATTAAAGCAAATATTTCATATAACCTTGCCGCTGCTAAAACCGACCATTGTCATGCTGACTTTGATGTCCGTTGGCCGTATTTTTTCCTCTAATTTTGGCTTGTTTTATCAGGTTCCTATGAACATGGGTGCATTGTACAATGTGACGCAAACCATTGACACCTATGTCTATCGTGCACTTTTGCAACAAAACAATATCGCTATGTCATCGGCAGCCGGAGCTTATCAATCAATCGTTGGTTTTGTCACGGTCTTAATTGCCAACTGGATTGTGCGCAGGATTGACAGAGAAAGCGCTCTAATATGAAGAGGTAAATAATATGTCTTTGAATAGAAGTGCAGCCTTTAAAATTGGACAATTAATTTCTCATATCGTGTTGATGCTTTTTTCATTAGCCGCTATCTTGCCGTTCCTGCTCATGGCGATGGCTTCAATAACCGATGAAAAGACGCTTTTCCGTGAAGGTTATTCTTTTTTCCCCAGCAAGCTGAGCTTTTACGCCTATGAATATTTGTTTGTTTCCAATGCAACAACTATTTTTCGCGCCTATGGTGTGACCATGATGATTACTATTGTCGGAACTTCATTATGTCTTTTATTTGCACCTATGTTTGGTTATGCTTTATCCAGAAAGGACAATAAGAAGCGGGGTGTATTAACTTTTTTTGTTTTCTTTACCATGCTGTTCAATGGCGGTTTGGTGCCACAGTATTTGATGTATACGCAAATGCTGAACATAAAAAATTCTTTTTGGGCCTTGATTGTTCCTAATTTATTGATGAACGGCTTTATCATTTTGTTGATGAAAAGTTATTTTGTCTTGAATATTCATCCAGCGCTGATCGAAGCTGCGAAAATTGATGGTGCCCGTGAATTTTATATTTATCGACGCATTGTCATGCCGTTGTCGTTACCCATCTTGGCTACGATAGGCTTAATGAATGGTATAGCTTATTGGAATGACTGGATGAACGGTTTGTACTACATCACCGATCCACGTTTGTACAGTCTGCAAAATTTACTCAACCGAATCTTAATGTCGATTAATTTCTTAAAAGAATACGGAACCGCAGCCGGTTTGCATATGGATATTCCGACGGCGTCGGTTCGGCTGGCCATGACCTTGATTGGAACCTTGCCGATTTTAGTTTTATATCCGTTTTTTCAGAAGTTTTTTGTCAAAGGCATCTCATTAGGCGGCATTAAGGGATAGAATACGCCAGACATGCCCATTCGAGGAGAGAAGAAAAATGGCTTTAATGATGACAACAATCGATACAGGTAATGTTCGGGGTGTATTATGCGGCAATCCGCTTATTACTGTTTTTAAAGGTATACCTTATGGTGCGCCGACCTCGGGTCAGAATCGTTTTGCGCCGCCTCAGCCGGCTGAAAAGTGGACAGGCGAGCGAATCTGCGACTCGTTTCCCGATATTTGCTACCAGCCTGAGATGACACCCGGTATACCCTTTATGGATTTTTTTATCAAGGAGTTTTATCCGCATCGTTACCCGATGAGCGAGAACTCGCTGGCACTAAATGTGTGGACGCCAGCCGAAACCCCAACAGAAAAATTACCAGTTATGGTTTGGATCCACGGCGGCGGTCTGTCGACCGGCTATGGACATGAAATGGAATTCGATGGTGAGGCAATAGCGCGCCGAGGCGTTGTTTTGGTTACGATCCAATATAGGGTCGATGTGTTGGGCTGGTTCGCCCACCCCGATTTGACTCGCGAAAGTCCTTATGATATGTCAGGCAACAACTGGCTATTTGATCAGATCGCAGCCCTGCAATGGGTCCAGCGTAATATTGGAGCGTTTGGCGGTGATCCGGCCAACGTAACAATTTTTGGTCAATCGGCAGGGGGCGGATCGGTTGTTTCTCACCTGATCTCATCCAAGAGCAATGGCTTGTTTGCCAAGGCAATTATCCAGAGCGGCAGCTTCGGTGTAGCCGGTGATACGAGAATGTCCACGCAGCTTTCCGCAGGCGAAGCTTGGGGCGTAAAAGCTTGCGAAATTCTCAGCCAGTCAGTCGTAGGCCTACGGGCGATGAGCGGTCTCGAGGCCTATCAAGCCCTAAAGTATGCGGAAGAAAACGGTGCCGGTCCGGCCCCTCGTCAACTCATCGACCCGTATCTGCTGCCGATGTCTGCTGCCAAGGCGTTTGCTACTGGCCAGGCCAAAAATATTCCGCTCATGGTGGGCAGTGTTAGTGGTGACGGAGGACTTTTTGTCGAGCCTGACCTCAAACCAGATGAGCGCAAGAAGCATGCCATCCAAATGCGTTTGGGCCAAAACGCCGATGAATTTTTTACTCAATTTAGTCTTGACGGTTCTGGTGGTAAAATTGCCGACGCCATCATCAATGCGGGTCCGAGCTTAGGCGATATGGCTGTGGCTCTTGGGCAGGTTAAGAACGGACATCTACCGTCCTATGTGTATTACTTTGATCCCTTTATTCCGGAACACAACATTGCTCCATTTGTCGAGGACGGGTTGGCCTATCATTCAAGCGAAATGTGGTACATTTTTGGTGTCCTCAATCGCTGTTGGCGTCGCTTTGATGGTCGCCATTTTGACTTATCGCAGGCCATGACCGATTATTGGACCAATTTCGCCAAAACAGGCAATCCCAACGGTAGTGGTTTGCCGAAATGGCCGGCTTTCCGTGCCGACCAACAATCAATGCTGCGCCTGAACGAACGCCGGATTATCGATGAGTCGTTGCAATCTGACGATCTCGATCGATTCTTTGCGTTTTTTCATGAAAGCCTCACATGACACGTTTTTTTCAGGACGGCCGAACCTTGGTAAAAATGACCGATCCGAGGCCAAAGACGGCCAAGGTTATTGATCCGATCGAGAATATCGAGCGGCTTTGGGTGAAAAAAGGGAGCAGCTTGATCAGCATGGTGTAGATCGGGGAGACAAAAACGCCGATGCTGACCATTGCCAGCAAAATGCCATGGCGACAGTTCTGGATTGACCGCTGACACGGTCGGAAATCTTGGTCAGATAGGCGGCGACAATGAGCGCCGATCCACAACCGACGAAAAAAGCCGCAACGATCATTAATGCGATACTGTAACTCAAGCTGGCGATGAGCAGGCCGGCGGCCAAGAGAAACATCGCAATTGCGGAGACAAAGCGCCGGGTCAGATTAAGAATCTTCTGATAGACCAGACCGGTCAACAGGCCGCCCAGGCTGGTAAAGGCAATGATGGTGCCTGTGATCGAAGCGTCACCGATCCGGCTCTCGGCAATTACGAAGGACAGATTCAAAGAAAAAGAGTTGCCTATCATTTGAATCCCCAGCATTGCCAGGCAGATGAAAAAGATCTTTTTAACAAACGGCTCATCCTTTTCTTTCTGTGGCTCGGCGATTTTCTGCTCCGGCAGAAACAACAAAACCATCGGAAAAATGATAAGACCGATCAAAAAAACCAAAAAATTGTAATGCCAATTTATGCCGCCGAGAATGCCGCCGATCGAGTAGAAGAAAACCGCTCCCAGATTGACAAAGGTGCCTTGCAAGCCAAAGAGGTGGTCTCGCTCGTGGCCATGAAAAAAGTCGGCGATCAGGCCGGTCATAAAAGGGATGACAAACCCGACACCAACGCCGACAAAAAGCCTGGAGATAAAGATCAACGTAAAGTCATGGACGAATACCGGCAAAATCCCCGCCACGGTGGTCAATCCGACCCCGAAAAGCAGCAGCTTTTTTTTGGAAAAACGCAGAGAAAGCCGACCGGCCAGAATCGTGGCGGGAACCGTCACGAGAAACGGGAAGGAAACCAGTTGCTGAACCGAACTTTCACTGATGCTGCCAAAGGCCTTCCGGATTTCCGAAAGTACGGAATTTGCTGCCCCGATAATAGGTTGCAGCATCGATATTATGAGCACGGCCAACTTCAGCTTGGTATTCTTTATGGTTCTTTGTTCGCTAAGCATACATCCATCATTATGCCACACTTGGATAAAGAAGTCTGCTGGCGAACCTGTTATAATGAAAACAGGTTATCTTCCGGAGGTTAGGATTATGCAAATAATAAAAACCGAAGTTGCCGTCATCGGTTCGGGATTGGCGGGTCTGTCGGCCGCCCTTGTCCTTGCCGAAAATGGGATAAAAGTTATGGTGTTTGAAAAGCGACCCTTTCAAGGTGGAGCCGTGTCCAATACACCGATGTGCACAATGGTGGTTCGTAATGAGCGTAAATTCCAGGATCGAGCTTTCGAAGTTCACAATGAGTTTACCAATTACAATGGGAATATGGGCTTGGCCAGAACCTGGATCAACAATTCCTGGCGGATTCCCGGTTTGATCACCGGCCTGGGTCTGGATTTTGCCGGCAAAGTTGAAACATCTTATGATGAAATCGGTACAATCAACGCCTATACAGGAGGTTTCCCCAAAGGGATGAATTTGGGAGACTATTATTTGTTAAAGGCTCGTGGCAAAGGGCATGGAGGGGCTTTGATCTGTCTACGGGCGGTCAACAAGATCCGAGCTTTGGGCGGTGAAATTCATTTTAATCGAACTCTGACGGAGATACTGGTTGATCAAGGTCGCATAATTGGCGCCATCGTGACCGACAAAGCCGGAGGAAAAACCAGGATAGATTGTCAGGCACTTATTGTTGCCACCGGTGGCTTTAGTGAAAATCGTGAAATGGTCAAAAAATACACAGGATTTGATTATACGGATGCCAATTGCTCCAATGGTGGGAATGTCATGTTCAATCATTTTGTTAACGCGCAGACAACCGGCGAGGCTCATCAAGCGGTTTGGGCTGCCGGTGGCGCCAAAGGTCCGGTTTCGGCCTTTGGGCGGCTGGTACCGGGCCCGGGGATCGTTAGCTACACACCTTGGTTTACCAGGAATAATTTGTATACGGTCGCCGAACAACCCTATTTGCTGATCAATCGCAACGGCAAACGATTCATCAACGAAGCCGTAGCTCAAACATCCATGAACCAGGGTGTGGCGATCAAAAATCAGCCCGGGCGGTACGCTTTTTTGCTTTTTGATGAGGAGACGCTTGAGCATCTGGAGCAGGTGGGAACCGAATATGCCTACATGATCTTTCCGGCGAAAAAAATCACTAACCTGCGTGAACAATTCAGAGAGGTCATTGAGGATCAAGGCAACCAACATGTTTTCGTAGCTGATTCCCTTGATGATTTTAGCCGGATAGCCGGTATTGACCGGGAAGGTTTGCTGGAAACGGTGATTCGCTACAATCAATTGTGCGATGATGGTTATGATCAGGATTTTGGCAAGAATCCCAAATATCTTTACCCTGTTCGTAAAAGTCGTTTCTATGGTCTGAGAATCGTAAACAGTGCGTATAATACCTTAGGAGGTATCAGGACCAATGAAAAATGTGAAGTGATCAATGATGAGCAAAAACCGATTAAAGGTCTATATTCTGCGGGAGACTGTATGGCCGGCGAATTGTACGGCGATCCTTCGCTGGCTGTTTGCAGCCTGAGCACCGTCGCCTTTACCTTAGGCATGGTTTGCGCTGATCAGGCAACTGCTTATGTTCGGGAGGGCATCTGAAATGAAGGTTGAAATCATGGATTATTGCATCCGCTGCGGTCTTTGCGTCGAGTTTTACCCCACTCTTTTCGCCTTGAATTTCGTCGAAGACCGTATTGATGTTTTGCCGGCCGCCATGCAGGCCGAGGAAAGTGTTTTGAGGCAGGTCGCCCTGGATTGCGCTGTCGGCGCCATATCTGTCAGAAAGGGGGAAGCGGAATGAGCATGGTGATGTTCACACAAGGCCGAGCCATGGTTTCGCCTCGCAACTGCGGTCTGCGGCACGGCGAAATTCCTCAAGAGGAACTGCTGGCCCTGACGCCTCAGCTGACCGAAGTGGAAAAAGCCTCTTGCTTTGCCAAGTACTATTACCAACCGATGGCACCTTTACAGCCGGAACACTATATTGCCATCGATGGCGGTCCAATGGATCCAGCCGACGGGTTTTTGCCGGATCAAGTCGGCAGACAAATGCTTAACACGGGGCATTGTCAGGTTGAAAACGGTTATTGTGCTTTGCCCAATGGAGTTGGTTATTCTGCGATCAAGGTTGACCAGATTGGCCGAACCGAAGCCCAGATCAACAAATACAACCGGGATTTCGCCCCTGAGGAAAACCTGTTTTATAAAATATGGTGCCCGGGGGATCATATTCTGCATTTTACCGATGGGATGATCGAAGATTTGGGCTGGGGAGTTCTCAATATGAAGCAGGTTTCAGGTTGCCTGCCCAGGACGCTTGGGATTAATCCGGATGAAGTCCTGCAAAAAGATCCTCAGTGCATACACATTGTCGCCACAAGCATTTTAGTTAAGTTGCTGACCGAACCGGAGGCCGAACCGGAATATCTGTCGATGATGCTTTATACGCGCGAAACACCTGAAGGACGTGAAATGCGGGCTCGTTTCTGGATCGGCCTGCTTTTTACGCCGGAAGGCTTCACCGTGAAGATACCGAAAGGGCCGGTTACCGTTACGGAAATGTCCAAAAAGATCATGATCCACTGCATGCGCGAATACACCAATGAAAACCGGTTGATCGATGCTTTTTGGAATTTTTGAAAGCACATATATAAAACTATAAATAAAACTTGACATTCATCTGTCAAGTGGCCGAAAATAGAAGCATAAGATTGGTTCGACAGCAAAAGCAGATTTTAAACAGAAAGGAACACAATATGGGAAAAGTATATGCACAGATTTATTCGATGATCCGTCAGGAACGTGCGGGTTTGCTGCCGGCGCTGAAATGTCTGGCCGGCTTAGGCTATGACGGTGTGGAATTAATTTCCGATTTCAAAGATGGGCTTACAACAACGGAATTCAAAGCCTTTGTCCAGGATCTCGGGCTTGATGTTGTTTCGGTGATGGGCCTGAAGACCGATGAAGAATTGGCTTTCGGTCAGACCATGGGGGCGCGCTTTACGGTGACTTCGCTCCATGGCCATCCGAGTACCCGGGAAGAACTGGAGCAAATTGCTCAACAACTGAATGACATTGGCCGAAACACCGCCCGTTTCGGGCTCAAGACGCTGTATCACAATCATTCCAATGAATTCATCAAAGTCGAGGACACGCGCGCCTACGATATTTTGATCCAGAATACCGATCCCGATCTTGTCGGTTTTGAGTTTGACGTCGGCTGGGGTCAGATGGCCGGTGTTGACTGTGCGGCGTATGTTCGTAAGTATCCGGGCCGTTTCCCGATCATTCACGTTAAAGAGTGCAACAAAGTTGCGAAAACAGAAGCGGAATATGAGCATTTCCCGCAGCAATACATGGCACTGGCCAAGATGCTGGCCGATGATGTCCTGAAAGCCGGCGGACCGCCCAAATTCCCGGCCCAAGCAGCCGCGCTGATGTACAATTCCCGCAACTGGAACGTGGAGCTTGGAACAGGACTGATCAATTGGGAAGACCTGCGTGACGCCGCTGCCGAAACGCAAGACAACGCCGCCTTTGTCAACGAACGCGAGTACTATCATATCGGCAGCAACCTCGCCGGCGAGGCCATCGTTGCCGCAGAAATGGACTATAAATTCCTGAAAAAATTGTTGAGCTAAGATTATTTTATCTTGAACTTAATGAACCCCCTTCAAGGAAGTTGAAAAACTTCCTTGAAGGGGGTTCGGCTGTTGCACTGTGATTTCTGCCAGCCTATCTTACCAGCAGCATCCGCCGCATGTTGGTCGTGCCGCCGAACATACCGACGGCGTTACCCAGTCCGCTGCCATCGAATTCTTTTTCCGGTTCACTGTTATAGTTGCAGACCCAGCCGATCTGGACATCCACATCGTGATAACCCTGAGTCAAGCCGCCCGGCTTTTTAACCTTGACAGTGGCCAGGTCATTGACCTGCCAGTAAATATCCATGCGGTCGTACATTTCTTCCCGAGTGTAATCATAACCATAAAAATTCCAGATGATCGTATCTTTGGGAAAAACCTCTCCATCAACAATCACATCGCCGACTCGAAACTGAGAAAGCCAGATTCCTTTGTAGTAGCCGGTACGGAAACA
>JAAYPL010000120.1 GCA_012519875.1 Clostridiaceae bacterium
GATTTCTCTGTACAATGTTCGTGTCCCACAACTTCTCTCCTTTACGTGTGGTTTGGTCACTTACATTGTATTAGAGATGGTTTTGTGGGACATCTCTTTTTGCGTCACTTCAGTTTACATTTCGCCTCGACATCAACTGTCTCCTCAACGGCTTGATCCATGATCGCCTCAGTTTCAGGTTGGGCTTCGGCGACTTGCTCAACAGGCGCGGGTGCGGGCTCGACAGGCTTAATCGGCGCAGCCGCCGGTGCCGTTGTGGGCTGTATACCCCGAGACAGACCGCAGCTCATGCAAAAGCGTCCGGTATTGGTTCGACCGCAGGCACAAATCCAACTGTCGGTCGAATCGGCCGTGGCCGGCTTAACCGGGGCAACCGGCGCGATCGGCGGCGGCGGTACTTTCGCCGGAGCCGGCGGAACCGGTTTGGGAACGACCGGCGCGGCCTTTTCCCGGACAATATTCATCGTATAGTCGGCCAGATTGGCAAAAAAAGGCACATCGGCATCCTCTTCACGAAGGAGACGCAGGACCGCCAGTATGACCAACAGCAGGAAAGCCAAACCCAGTAAAAAATTGATGATGTCTTGCGTTGTCGCGAGAAAGCCGGTCCGACCGAACAGGAAACGGAAAAAATCAAAAACCCAGCCAACGGCTCTCAAGGCAATGATATAGCCCAGTTTAAGATACAAGGCTTGGAAGGCCTGCTTGGTCAGCCAACGGTTTTTCTCCAGCAACAGGGCAAAGGCTCCCAACAAAATCAGCACCTCGATACTGCCGAAGAAACAAATGACAAAGATCAATATGGCAATTGCGGAAAGTTTGAGCCCAAAAATGCTTTTTGTCATGTTCCACCTCTCTTTCTTGTCATGACACACGTACTTTTTAAATCAGGTTTAAAAAGGTTCGAGATGTTTAGTCTAAGACTATCATAACCTTTGCACCTTCGCAATGCGACCGGCAGATTAATCGCAAAAAGGATGGCTAATCCTGATAAAGAAACTGGTGCAACGATGCAATATTGGCAGCAAAATCAAACCTGACCACTTCACTGCCTCTATAATACATCAGTTCATAGCTGCCTTTGATGGGCAGCATGCGCTGGGAAACCGGATAATCCCGCGTATTAATCAGATCTATACCTAGGCTCAGGAGCTTTTGAGCGCTCACATTGGTCCGGATCAACGGCAAAACAGCTCGGATGACCGCATCGAGTTCACCGGGGCTTTTTTGCCTTGCGCTGCTCAGCAACGCTTGAATAACCGCCCGTTGTCGACCGGTACGCGAAAAGTCCGAATCAATTTTCCTAATACGAGCATACGCCAGTGCCAGGCGACCATCAAGATGATTGCTGCCGGCTATGGTTACCGGACCGTACCGGCGGTTAAGGTGATCGGATTCCGCACGGGTCAGATTGATATCCACGCCGCCGACGGTGTCGATGGCTTGGGTAAAACCGTTGAAATCGATCATGATAAAATCATCGATGCGCACCCGGAAATTATCTTCCAAGGTCTGACGAAGAAGCTTCGAGCCGCCGTATGAAAAAGCCGCGTTCAGCAAGTTAAAGCCCCGACCGGGAATGTTAACAAACAAACCACGCATTAATGAGACCAGATGGATCTTGCAGGTCTCGTGGTTAAACGAAAGAATCATAAGGGAATCAGATCGGCCGGTGGTCTCGCCCGGTCGTCGATCGGAACCGATCAGAAGAATGTTGTAGACCTTTTGGCTGCTGGGGATGTCAATCTCCAGAGTAGCACGCTGCTGCTGGTCACGGGCGATCTGAACACGAGGATTGATGGTCGGGGTGGCGGTCGGAACGGCAATATCCGGTCGTTTCGGAGGGTTGGTCACGGTGATGTTCCCCGGCGACAAGGTGATCTCCGGTTCTTCTTCATGATATTCGGATTCATAGTATTCGGAACTTTCGTAGGCGGGATCTCCGGGAATCTCACCGTATGTCACCAGATCGGTTAGACTTTTGAGGTACAAACCGACACCGACGGTAATCAGCACCGCAACGACCAGTACGGCGGTAAGAATGCGTTTGATCGATTTTTTCCACGATTTCCCGGGACGATTGGCCCGCCGGATATTGGTTGGTTTACTGCTTTCAGACATCTTCCGATCTCCTTGGAGATTTTCTTGACAGAAGCCGTCGCCGTCAAGGCACGACAGCTGCCTCAACCGAATCATCAAAGATAACAGACGGATTATAGGTCGGTACCAAGACTTGCAACCACCTACGAATCTCATCGTCACTGCCGTCGACCAGCAGCTTCCCAAGCTGATCGAGGGAGGTCATTAATTCCTGGTAATCAACATCGATCGACCGGCCGATAAAGATTTTCTTATCGGCGGTCGGCTGCAAACCTTCCTCATCCATCAAGAGTTCTTCGTAAAGCTTCTCTCCCGGACGAAGGCCGGTATAGCGAATGGGAATGTCAACGTCCGGCTCATAGCCGGATAGCCGGATAACATCGCGAGCCAGATCGGCAATCTTGACCGGCTGCCCCATGTCAAGGATAAAAATCTCCCCACCCCGGGACATGGCGCTGGCCTGGATAACCAAGCGAGCGGCCTCAGGAATGGTCATAAAGTATCGAATGATCTCCGGATGGGTCACGGTTACATATCCTTGCTCAGCAATCTGTTTTTCAAACAGCGGCACAACGCGGCC
>JAAYPL010000121.1 GCA_012519875.1 Clostridiaceae bacterium
CATCACCGGGCAATATCTGAGCCGCCGGCGTCAGATCCCAATACCGGAACAGCGCAAGCTGGGCAATGGCCATTGGCTCACTGTCCGCGGCGCCGCAGAGAATAATTTGAAGGAAATTGATGTGAGCATTCCCCTCGGGGTCATGACATGTATTACCGGAGTGTCCGGATCCGGCAAAAGCTCGCTGGTCAACGGAATCATCTTGAAAAAACTGGCCAGCGAACTGAACGGAGCCCGCCGTTATCCGGGTGCCTGCCGATCCGTTGAAGGTCTTGAATACCTCGACAAAGTCATCAGCATCGATCAATCGCCTATCGGCAGAACCCCCAGGTCGAATCCCGCGACCTACACCGGCGTTTTTGATCTGATCCGTGCCCTTTATGCCGGAACGCCGGATGCCCGGACGCGCGGCTACAAACCGGGGCGGTTCAGTTTTAATGTTCGCGGCGGCCGTTGCGAGGCCTGTTCCGGCGATGGCGTTAACCGGATTGAGATGCATTTTTTGCCGGATATTTATGTGACCTGCGATGTTTGCGGAGGGCGGCGATACAATCGTGAAACACTGGAAGTTCGCTACAAAGGCCGAAGCATAGCCGATGTGCTGGACATGACGGTTGAGACAGCCCTGGCATTTTTTGAAAACATGCCCGGAATCGCCCGAAAATTACAGACGCTGTATGATGTGGGCCTCGGCTACATCCGGCTTGGCCAGCCGTCCACTCAGCTGTCCGGCGGCGAGGCGCAACGGGTCAAGCTGGCGACGGAATTGTCGCGGCGCGGCACCGGCCGGACATTTTATATTCTTGATGAACCGACGACCGGACTGCATGTCGCCGATGTCCATAGATTGGTTGACATTTTGAGCCGGCTGACTGAAAATGGTAATACCGTTTTGGTTATTGAGCACAATCTTGATGTTATCAAAACGGCGGACTATATCATTGATCTTGGCCCGGAGGGCGGCGACCGGGGCGGTTATGTCATTGCCGTGGGAACGCCGGAACAGGTCGCGATCCACCCGGACTCATACACAGGCAAGTATCTCTACCGGATTCTCAAGGACCGGCTGTCTCCGGCGGACGCATATCGGCCTCCACCGACCGAACTTCACGGCAATGAATGAAAAGGAAAGACTAATTTGATGACAAAGTGTGTAATGTGCAAAAAGAATATCGCGATCGTGTTTACAACCCGATTTGAAAACGGTCAGCGCGTCAACGAAGGCCTGTGCCTTAAATGCGCTTATAAGACCGGTCTCGGTGGTATGGATGAGTTGTTTGCCAAGGCCGGCATCAATGACTCGAACATCGAAGAGTTGACCGAGCGCATGAACAATGTCATGTCACATATGGAAGGGCAGAGTCCGGAAAACATTTTCCGCTCGCTTCTGAGCGGTGGTCTGGATGTCGACGGTCTTGTGCTGAATGTTGTGGAAAATGACTCGGACGACAGTGACGATGGGATGATCCGAAACGAACTGTTGCCGGCATCGATTGGCGGCGAGTCGGATGACACCGCCGGAGCCGGTCAGCGAACCGACGAGAAAACCGGGCCGGAGAGAGGCCGGCAGGAAAAACGCCGTAAGTTTCTGGATCAGTTCGGCACCAATCTGACGCTCAAGGCTCGCGAAGGCGGTGTCGATCGAATCATCGGCCGTCAAAAAGAACTGGCCAGAGTCATCCAGATCCTCAATCGGCGCAACAAAAACAATCCGGCTTTGCTGGGAGAGCCCGGCGTCGGCAAAACCGCGATCGCCGAGGGCCTTGCGGTCAAGATCAGCGCCGGCGAGGTTCCGGCCAAACTTCTCAATCAGGAGGTCTACCTTTTGGACATGACCGCCATGGTTGCCGGAACTCAGTTCCGAGGTCAGTTTGAAAGCCGGATGAAAGGTGTGGTTGATGATGCCAGGCGATCGGGCAATGTTATTCTGGTCATCGATGAGTTGCATAATATTATGGGGGCAGGGGATGCCGAAGGCGCCATGAATGCCGCCAATATTCTGAAGCCGGCACTGGCCAAGGGGGAAATCCGCGTTATCGGATCCACTACACTGGACGAGTACCGTCGCTTCATTGAAAAAGATTCCGCTTTGGAGCGCCGTTTTCAAAAAGTAATCGTCGATGAACCGTCCATTGAAGATTCCATCGAAATCCTCAAAGGGATCCGTGACTACTATGAGTCCCACCATCACGTTGTTTACGAAGATGACGTAATCGAAGCGGCGGTTCGCATGTCTGACCGTTACATAACCGACCGTTTTCTGCCGGACAAGGCCATTGATCTTTTGGATGAAGCCGGGTCCAGCGTCAATCTGAATGATGCCGTACTGGTACGAATCGGCCGGTGCCGCAATCTGCTGACCGAGTTAAAAAAAGAACAGGATGAACTGGAGAGCCGCATATCCGGCAGTCCGGACGACGTCCAGCTTTATGAAAAGCAAGCCGAACTTCGTTCCCGGCTGCTTCGGGCCGAGGACGAACTTCGGCAACTGGAAATGCAAAATGTTCCCACCCGGATCACAACCGAAGATATCGCCAAGGTTGTGGAGATGTGGACCGGCATTCCCGTGCAGCGCATCAGCGAAACCGAGGCCGACAAGCTTTTGAATTTGGAAGACCGTTTGCATGAGCGCCTGATCGGACAGCACGAGGCTGTTTCGGCGTTGGCCCGCGCCATTCGTCGAAATCGTGCGGGATTTGGCAAAAAACATAAGCCGGCGTCTTTCATTTTTGTCGGACCGACCGGCGTCGGTAAGACCGAACTGGTCAAAGCCGTTGCCGAAGCCATGTTTGAAAGCGAAGACGCCATGGTTCGGCTGGACATGTCCGAATTTATGGAGCCGCATACGGTCAGCAAGCTGATCGGCTCGCCTCCCGGTTATGTGGGTTATGATGACGGTGGCCAATTGACCGAAAAGATTCGGCGAAAGCCCTATAGCGTCATTCTGCTCGATGAAATCGAAAAAGCCCACGCAGATGTTTTTAACATTCTGCTGCAAATCCTTGATGATGGCCGCCTGACCGACAGCCACGGCCGTTTGGTCAATTTTGAAAATACAATCATCATCATGACATCCAACGCCGGCACGACGCTCAAGGGCAACCGGATCGGTTTTGGCGCCGACAGTTACGTTGCTTTGGAAAATCGGGTCCAGACCGTCCTCAAAGAAATGTTCCGGCCTGAATTTCTCAACCGCGTCGACGAAATCATTGTGTTCCAAGAGTTGACCCGGGAAGAAATCCGGCAGATCGTCGACCTGATGCTCAGGGAAGTTATCGGGCAAATGAAAAGCAAAGGCCTGACCTTTGTCGTGACCGATCCGGTTAAGGATCACTTGGCGGAAAAGGGTTACGACCCCAAATATGGCGCGCGGCCGTTAAGGAAAACCATTCAGCGCTTGATCGAAGATCCGCTTTCCGACTTGATTCTGGCCGGTGAGCTCAGGGATAAGACCGGTGTTTCGGCAGACCTCAAGGACGAAAAGATTAAATTCGACTATCTTTGAGCAAATCGAAGGAACCGGACAGCCGGTGCCTGCTCAACTTCGGTAACTACCGTTGATCCGGACGTAATCGTAGGAAAAATCGCAGGTCCACATACGATCGCTTGCCGGCCCCGCACCCAGGACGATGCGGATCAGGATGTCTTTTTCCTGCAAAATTCTTTTGGCTTCAGCTTCATCAAAAGCCAAAGCGCAGCCGTTTTCACAAACCTTAAGCCGGCCTAAATAGATATCGCACCGGGCAGGATCAAAGCTGGCGCCGGAATAACCGACTGCGGTCAGGATGCGTCCCCAGTTTGCGTCCTCACCGAACAAAGCCGTTTTAACAAGTGGCGATCGTGCAACCGCCAGAACGGCTCGATAGGCGTCTTCAGAGTCCATGGCACCATCGACGCGAATTTCCACCAGTTTGGTGGCCCCTTCGCCATCGCGGGCTATCAGGCGCGACAGTTCGGTACTGATCTTTTCGATGGCTGCCAGAAGCCGGACGGCTTCCGGGGTGTCGGGGCGAACCGGCCGATTGCCGGCCGCGCCGTTGGCCAGAATTACAACCATATCGCAAACACTGGTATCGCCATCAACCGAGACCCGATTGAAGGTTTTGCTGACAGCCGACCTGAGCAGTTGATGCAATGTCGTTGCGTCCACGGCGCAATCGGTGGTGATAACCCCGATCATGGTAGCCATATCGGGATGTATCATACCGGATCCCTTGGCCATGCCGGCGACCCGAACAGCGGTGTCATCCAGCTCAAATTCGACGACACAGGATTTGGGAATCAGATCGGTGGTCATGATGGCCTGTTCGGCACGGCACGCCGCTTCGATGGAGTCGTCCAAGCCTGCAAAAGCCGCGTCGATGCCGGCTTTTATGGCAGGCATGTTCATTTTTTTGCCGATCACACCGGTCGATCCGGTCAGTATCTCAGATTCGGGACATTGAAGATGATCGGCGACGGCTTTGGCCATGGCCAGCGCATCCCGGTCTCCCGCCGGGCCCAGACAAGCATTGGCATTGCCGCTGTTGATGACCACCGCGCGTGCTCGGCCGCCCCGAATGTTCCGCCGGCTCAGCTGCAGGGAGTGTCCTTGTACGATATTTTTGGTAAAAACCCCGGCAGCGGCGGCGGGACGGTCGCTGACGATCAACGCCAGATCCGGCGCGCCGTCTTTTTTTAATCCACAGGCAACGCCGGCGGCCTGAAAACCTTGAGGTGCGGTAATGCCGCCATCTACGAGCTTCATATTCATCACTCCGTTCTTTCTCACTAAATTATCATCAAAAACAGTTCCACGCAAGCTATAATAAGGTATAATGAGCTGAGAAGAATTCTTGCTTTTGAGGCTTTAAATCACCGCATTCCGTTGAACAACAGGAGGAACATGATGTGGAAGCGATCTGAACTGAAGAGTCAAGCCAGAACCGTTTTGCAAGGCCGCTACTGGTCGGCGTTTCTGATCTGCTTGATTGTGGCGGGTATCGAGTCTGCAGGTACCGCGCTGACCTCTTTCATCCCTTTCGCCCCGCTGGCCGTTACGTTGCTGGTCATGCCGCCCCTGATCGTCGGCCAAGCCCGTTGGTTTTCCCGCGGCCGTGAAGCTGCTGCGGTGCCGGCCTTTGATCAGCTTTTCAGCTTGTTCCGCGGCGGGAGCTGGGGCCCAACTGTAGGCGCCATGCTCTGGATGTACCTTTTTCTTTTTCTTTGGTCTTTGATTGCCGTTCTGCCGATGGCCGTCCTCGTTCCATTACTGGTGGTCGCCCGCGTTTTCCAAAGGTCTCCGGATCGTCCGTGGACGGAATTCGTTGCCCTTGATCGTGTTGGCGTGGTGCTGATTGTGGTCGGTATCTTTCTGGTCTTTCTGCTGGCCATTCCGGCTGTTATCAAGATGTACAGCTATCGGATGGTTCCCTGGATCCTGGCCGACAATCCCAAAATCGGCTATGACCGTGCTTTAAAATTATCCATGGCTCTTACCCGGGGGCAACGATGGGACATCTTTGTTCTCGACCTGTCCTTTTTGGGCTGGTTTCTCTTGGGCGTTTTGGCCTGTGGTGTCGGTGTGCTTTTTGTCATGCCGTATTATTGGGCTGTCTACGCCGAACTCTATGCCCGGCTCAGACGTTCCGGCGTCGAACGGGGCCTCTGTACAATGGAGGAGCTCGGATTTATTCCGGCCAGCCATCGTCCGGTCTGAGGCTGAACGATGAGCGGATTTTTGTATTAGTCAGCGTTTACATGACATAAAAAACTCGAGGAGGATAGAATTATGGGTATTATCAAAGCAGTTGCAGGTGCGATCGGCGGCTCGTTGGCAGATCAATGGCTGGAGGTCATTGAAGCCGACGGCATGAGTGATTCAACCGTATTTGCCAAAGGGGTTAAGGTTCGCAGGGATGATCGGCGCAATGCCAATGTTAAGGGCACCGATGACACCATCTCCAATGGTTCGGTGATTCATGTCTACCCCAACCAGTTTATGATGCTGGTCGACGGGGGCCGTGTCGTGGACTATACTGCCGAGGAAGGCTACTATGTTGTGGATGATTCCTCTCTGCCTTCATTGTTCAATGGCCAGTTCGGCGACACGATCAAGGAATCTTTCAACCGGATTAAATTCGGCGGTGTCACACCCAAGGCCCAGAAAGCCTTCTTTGTCAACCTTCAGGAGATCAAGGGCATTAAATTCGGTACGCCCAATCCGTTGAATTATTTTGATAATTTCTACAATGCGGAACTGTTTTTACGGACACACGGGACATATTCAATCAAAATTACCGACCCGCTGCTGTTTTTCCGCGAAGCCATTCCCAAGGATCAGCAACGTGTCGAGATCGAGGACATTAATGAGCAATACCTGTCGGAGTTTCTCGAGGCTCTGCAAACAACCATGAACCAGATGTCGGTTGACGGCATCCGCATTTCCCATGTTGCATCCCGGGGCAGGGAAGTCAGCCAATATATGGCCAACACCCTGGACGAAGCCTGGAAGCAGATGCGTGGATTTGAAGTTCAGGCGGTGGGCATTGCCAGCATCTCCTATGACGATGAATCCAAGGAACTGATCAATATGCGCAACAAAGGCGCAATGCTTGGCGATCCTTCGGTTCGCGAAGGCTATGTTCAGGGATCAATCGCCCGGGGACTGGAGGCAGCCGGCTCAAACGAAGGCGGCGCAGGAGCCACGTTCATGGGTATGGGTATCGGCATGCAGGCCGGCGGCGGTTTCATGGGTACGGCATCCCAAGCCAATCTACAGCAGATGCAGCAACAGCAACAACAGCAACAACAGCAGCAGCAGGCTCAGCAACAGGCTCAGGCAGCCGCCCCGACGGCCGGATCATGGACCTGCTCCTGTGGAGCCGTCAATACCGGCAAGTTCTGCCCGGAATGCGGAAACAAAAAACCGGAGGCTTCTTTCTGTCCGAACTGCGGCAACAACCTGGGGAACAAGACCGCCAAATTCTGTCCGGAATGCGGCCACGCTCTCAGCTAAGCCGAAACAAGCACTCGCCGGACCGATAACAGGGAGGAACCACATGGCAACTGCGACATATAAATGCCCGAATTGCGGCGGTGGACTTCGCTTTGACCCGAACACCCACCGCTCCGCCTGCGAATATTGCCTGAGCTCATTTTCAGATGCCGAGCTGGCGGCATTGACGCAGGCAATCGACCAAAAAGCCGAGAAAGCCGCGGAGAGGGATCCGGATTCGTTGCACGGCTATATTTGTGATAGCTGCGGCGCCGAGGTTGTCACCGATGAGACGACCTCAGCAACCTTCTGCTATTACTGTCACAACCCGGTTTTGTTGACCGGCCGCCTGACCGGCGACTTTCGTCCCTCTCGCATTGTGCCCTTCAGTTACGACCGTGAAAAAGCCATTGCGACCTTTCTGGCCTGGGCCCGAAAGCGTAAATTTGTCCCCAAGTCTTTCTACAGCTCCTCGCAGCTGGAAAAGATCAGCGGTGTTTATCTGCCGCACTGGATGATCGATGCCGAAGCCGATGTTGATATTGCCGGAAAAGGGATCGATCGGCGCACCTGGACAAGTGGTGATACGGAATATACCGAGCACAAAGAGTATAATATCGTTCGTCAGGGTACAATCAATGTCAACAACATCCATGAAGTGGCCATGGAAAAAATTGACAAGCAATTGATTGATGCGATCACCCCTTACGACGAATCCCAGCAGAAAGAGTTTTCCTTGTCGTATCTGAGCGGTTTTCTGGCCGAGAAATACGATATCCCCAGAGAAACCCTTCAACCTCAGCTGGAAAGCAAGGCCGTTGAGTATACACAGCTGTTGGTCCAGGAATCCATCGGCAGCTACGACCAGCTTGATTTGGAGCGAAACCGGTTGGATCTTCGCATCAAAGCTTGGAATTACGCCTTGCTGCCGGCTTGGATTCTGACCTATCTTTATAGAGGCAAGACCTATGTCTATGCCGTAAACGGTCAGACCGGCAAGGCGCACGGCGATCTGCCGATTGACAACAAAAAGCTTAATCTGACGGGGCTTTTGGTGGGGCTGGGTTTGCTCGCCCTGCTTTTGCTGGGAGGTGCGTTCTTATGGTAATCAAGCGTCGCATCCCCATTGCTCTGACCCTGATGCCGGTCGTCATCGTTGCCCTGATGTTGCTCACGGTTTCGACGGTTCGGGCGGAAAAACCACTGGTCGTTGACCAGGCGGACGTCCTGACGTGGGAACAGGAGCAGGAACTGGAGGCCATGGCGGCGGCAATCGGTTCGGCCTATGAAATGGATTGCGTCATTGTCACCACCAACGACACCGAAGGCAAGTCCTCCATGGAGTACGCCGATGACTTTTTTGACTACAACGGCTACGGCGTGGGTGAAAACAACGATGGTGTTCTGCTGCTGCTGGATTTCCAAAACCGGAAGTTCTGGATCTCCACAACAGGGAAGGCCATTGATGTTCTCACCGACCGGCGCATTGAGAAAATCTTGGATGCCGTGGAGCCCGGCATGATTGACGGCGATTACTACAGCGCCGCCCGGGCTTTCCTGAAAAAAACCGACAGCTTTTTCAAAGGAAATACCTTGACATTGCTTGAGGGCGTTCTCGGATTCCTGGTCTCCGGGGGTGCCGGCGTCGGTGTCATCGGCAGTGTACGCCGTCGGTACAGAGGGAAAAGCCGTCGTCCGGTCTTTGCCTATCGGAAGAACAGCTTGGTTGACATGAGTATTTCCTCGGATCAACTGATCAATTCCTATACCACCAGCCGGACCATTCCGCGGTCGAGCAGTTCATCCGGCGGCGGAGGAGGCGGCGGAAGTTCGACACACACATCCAGCAGCGGCAGCACACACGGTGGCGGCGGCCGCAGTTTCTGATCTTCCGGCGGTCAATTCGATTTGTTTTTCATCATTAAGAAGCCCCTGCAACCTCACATCGCTGCAGGGGCTTTATCCATGTGGTGCGCCGGCCGAATCCATATCCGATGTTGCTTGTTGTTGGGCCTGTATTGCCTTTAGCTCCTTAAGGATGCTCTGTTTGCTTGCTCGACTTGTCTTACCGGGAACTTCTGTTTGCGCTTTCAAAAGCAAATCTTTTGAGCGCTGCTCTTGTGCTTTTACCTGTGAATAGACATCTTCAGCAAGCGTATTTTGATAGGCAGCTTCAATGAATATACGGGAATCTTCGGGAATACTCTCCCAACTGCCATACAGATTTTCAACTGCTGAATGGATTTCCTTCAGTGATATTGGCATGGACTTTTTGTGATGCTCTACCAAGATGCCGATCACATCAGAAAGGTCATTCTTGTATTTCCTGCCAGACCGCAGCTTCATTGCGATCAGGTATTCGGCCGACACGCTTCGTACTTGAAGGACACCATAAAAGGTTTTGTAGTAAGTTGAAAACTCCGTAAGCCTTGGAGAATATGAAGCAGTACGTACAAAGTCCGCATTGAGCCAGCCGTTGGGAAGTGAATACTGATCACACACTTGATTGATTGCTTCTTTCATTGACGAAGATGCGTGGATGATGGCATCCACATCCGTTGTCATATCCCGAAAGGAGTAATTGACCAGGATGGCTGCTCCGCCCACAAGAATGATTTCAGCAGAGGCCCCTTTTCCGTTCTGTTTGCGGAAGACTTTCGCGAGTTCCTTCAGATAGGTGTCAAGGTTTTCCTTGCTAAATGTATTGATACTATCAAGCAACGTCACGCACCTCTGCCTCTACGATGTTATGCCGCATGAATTCCGCTATGGAGGCTGAACGTGAATCTGACAGTACTTGTTGATCTTTCGTTACCGCAGCCAGCGCTAACACGCTTGATGGGTATAGAACATCCTTCAACTTTTGAGAGCGAAGGCTGTCGTATTGGTCGTTCCATGGCACATTGTTTATTCGGCTGATATAGTCAAGCATGGCAAGCAAATACAGGCTTTCCGGATACCATCTTCGGCGATATAGTTCGCTGATTTCATCCTTTTCCAACACATCAATAATAAACGCAATGTCGCCTGATTCCTTGAGTCTGTGACAAACATTGCTTTTGAACAGTTCAAAATCGATGCGCTTGGTCATGTACGGGATAAGCATTTCTTCCATGGAAATATCAAGCGTACTTGAAAGTCTGTACACCGTCTCTGCAGTACATCGATCCAGACTTGTTCTGCCGTGATAAAGATCATTTATGGTCGTATATGGCACACCGCTATTCTTGGACAGGCGATAGAGAGTCATATTCTTTTGTCTCAATAACTCTTTTATCATTTTGGTACCTCCCTTGCGGACATTGTATCGGTATACCGACACAATGTCAATGTGCGAATGACCTTGTATTGGTTTTAATGTTTGTTCGACTTAACTCAACACAATTGTGCAGACGATCATCGCTTTACTTGAGGTTAGAATCTGTTCGTCTTATAACGCCATTTGAAAAATGGGTATTCTCATACCTATTAAAGAATATCAATAATCCGAACCCATCTCCTATTGTGAAGATTTGGTTCGGATTATCGTTGTCTGGTGCGCCTTCAGGGACTCGAACCCGGGACCCACTGATTAAGAGTCAGTTGCTCTACCAACTGAGC
>JAAYPL010000015.1 GCA_012519875.1 Clostridiaceae bacterium
ATTTCTCTGTACAATGTTCGTGTCCCACAACTTCTCTCCTTTACGTGTGGTTTGGTCACTTACATTGTATTAGAGATGGTTTTGTGGGACATCTCTTTTTGCGTCACTTCAGTTTACATTTCGCCAAAAATTCCCATTCGATCTGAGGTGATGTTCATGATTCTGGTTACCGGCGCCACCGGCCATCTCGGCAACGTTCTGGTGAGAGAACTCTACCAACGTTATCCACAGGAAACCATTCGCGTCCTGTTAATGCCCGGTGAAAAGCTTGATATGTTTCATGGTTTGACTCTGGATCTGTTTTACGGCGATATCCGAAACAAAGCCGATGTAGATCAGATGGTCAGCGGTGCTCGACTGGTCTTTCATCTGGCCGGCTTGGTGGATATTGCGCCTCGCCATCCCGGGCTTTTGGAGGAAGTGAACGTGGGCGGTACCGCAAATGTCGTGTCGGCATGCTTGGCCTCGGGGGTCCGGCGCTTGATTTATGTCAGTTCGGTTCACGCTCTGCCCGACTTACCGGACAATCAGCCCATTGTCGAAATCAAGGATTTTCCGGTTCCCGATCTCCTCGGCCCCTATGCGCAAACCAAGTCAGCGGCCACCGCCTTGGTTTACGAAGGAATCGCACAGGGGCTGGATGCCGTTGTGGTTTTTCCTTCCGGCATAATCGGGCCCTTTGATCACCGGTGTTCACCGATGGGCCGTCTGTTTCGCTATTTGAGCACCCAGGGCTGGCTCAAGCTGGTTATGTCCTTCAAAGGAGCCTATAATTTTGTCGATGTCCGTGATGTCGTCAACGGTTTGTTGGCCGCCGCGGAAAAAGGACGAAGCGGTGAAGGCTATATTCTCTCCGGCCATCGGATGACCATGCGGGAAACCATCCGCCTTGTACGCCAAGCCTTGGGCCAACGCCAGCCGCGTATTTTTTTGGCGCCGACCTGGCTGGTTCGGGCAGCGGCCTGGCTGACCGGCGGTTTTTGCCGTCTGATGCGTATCAAGCCGGTTTTTACGCCCTATAGTATTGCGGTTCTTTTTTCGAATGCCAACGCCAGCTGTGAAAAAGCAGCTCGGGAATTGGATTATCAACCCCGTCCCCTTATCGAAACCCTGCGAGATACCATGGACTGGATGAAGCAAGTGGGCTGGGTAAAAACGCCCAAGGACTGAGCGCGGCCATTAAACCGTTGGTTCAGCCGAATCGGCGAAAAAGCCTTTCATTCCGGTTAAATGAAAGGCGCCGAGCGGCAGCTGAACCGGCTGCTTTTCCAGTGCAGAGCGATAAATAGCCAACACCAGTTCTACCGCCGAGCGGCCCGACCGGCCATCAGCCAGTGGTGGGCGATCCTGACGGATCGATTGGATAAAATCCCTGTAAAGCCCGCTATGAGGGTTTTTTAGTCTGATAAAACCTTTGACTCTTTCCTCGCGCCAGGTCTTGGCGATAAAACGCCGCAGATACCGGCTTCCGAGACGACGTCCCCGGCGGTCGCGTATCTGAAAGGAAGGCCTGCCGGCAATAATCCCGGCTCGGATTTCCCCGCCGGTACAAAGAATATTAAAGGCGGCTTCCTGACGCTCCGGATCAGAAGCCGTGGTGCCTTCAATCTGGCAATAACCACCATTTTGCAAGCGCAAGAGAGCAAAGCCCGTATCCTCACTTTCGATGGAATGAACCTGCCTGTCGATCCAGCCGAAGACGTCGGTAACCGGACTGCCCAGCAGCCACATCATCAGATCAAGGGCGTGTATCGTTTGATTCATCAGCGCGCCGCCGTCCTGTTCCCAGGTTCCGCGCCAGGCCGCCTGGTCATAATACGCCTGGTCATGACCCCAGCGAACCGTGACATTGCCGCTGAGAAGGCGTCCAAACCGGCCGCTGTGCAGATCCTCAGCCAACGCCTGCACCAAGGGGAAGAAGCGGTAAATATGGCCAACCGCAATTTTTACCCGTTGCCTTGCGGCCAGTTGCAACAACTCATCGGCTGAATCCAGATCAAGGGTCATCGGTTTTTCCACCAGAACGTGAGCTTTGGCCAAAATAGCCGCTTTGGCAAGGTCCGCATGGGTACCGCTGGGCGTCGTGATGGCAACAATGTCCGGAGTTTGTGCCGCCAGCAACAGGTCAATATTCGGAAAAATCGGGATCTCTCCTTCAGCCGGATTCAAAAACCCGGTTGTGTCCAGAAGATCCCGCGCCGCCTCGAGACGATTATCTACCAAAGCGCACAATTGGGCGTCTTGTTTATTGTCTCGGATTGCTTGCAGGTGCTTGACCGCAACCTTGCCGCAGCCGATCAAGGCAATTTTCAAAGGTTCCATGGGTTCTCGCTCCCGGATACAGATTTTTCTTATCATAGCAGGTTTATCGCCGTGAGAAAAGTTGTAAGAGACAGCCGTCCGCGATCCGGTCAGCAGTCCAGCAGCCGGAGATCGTAAAGATGTTTCCGCAGGCCCCTGGCTCCGGTTGTCACCAGGCCGAAAATCCCCAGCCGAAGCGCTGCTTCGATGTTTTCCTGCCGGTCATCAAAATAACAGATGTCGGATAAGGGTTGATTGATGCTTTGTACCATCTGCCGGAAAATTCGGGGGTCCGGCTTTAAAAGACCCATTTCATACGACAAAAAGGTCTGTTGAAAAAAAGAGTCCAGGCCCAGCTGATCGCGGCAATAAATCCAATGCGTTTCTCCGATGTTTGAAAGCAGATAAAGAGTACAGGAGGCTTGCAAGCGAGTCAGCAAGGGAATGGTTTCGGCAAACAATTCACCGATCAGGCCGGGAAAGTGAGTAAAAAACGTCTCTTTGTCCACTGTGATTCCCATCTCACGGCGGGCGGCGTGATAGAAGGTCTCCGAATCCTTGATCCGGCCTGTTTCATATGCTTTGACCGTCGAACTGGTCCGCCAGATCTGTTCCGGTCTTGTGGCGATCTCCGGTTGATCGGTTTCCGGCCAGAGCCAGTCAACGGATTTAAGCCGAACAAGCACGCCGCCGAGGTCTAAAATCAAGTGGGAGGGGCGGATCGGCGGAAAATTCATATTCATCATGATGCCTTGCTCTTCCAAATAAAAAGGCCGAGAAGCACAAGCAGAATGATCTGAGGCAGGCTGTTACCCAGGTAGTAAAGAAGAATATCTTTTGCAAAGAATGTTTTTTCCAGATAGTAATAACCAAAACCCGCAGCTGCGGACAGAATCAGAAAAAGGACGTGTAACGGCCTGTCGCGGCGATCCGCCAGCTTGAATGCCAACAGAAACGAAAACGAAACGCAAAGTGAACTAAAAGCAAAAAAGACATAATCCATTGCGGTTCCACCTCACGCAGCCAGTATAACATATCCTTTTTTCGAGTGTCGCGGAATGCAACATTAAGTGTCGCCCAATGTTAAGAAACCAACCTGTATACTTCTAACGGTGTTCTGTAATCCAAAATCTTTCGAGGATAAGTATTCAGCCACATCTCTATGCG
>JAAYPL010000122.1 GCA_012519875.1 Clostridiaceae bacterium
CGATCAGCAATTCGCGATCCAACACCATCACGCCGAGGAAACAACGCGATGTCGGCGTTTTCTCCGGATTTTGCAGCAGATCCGTGACATAATGTCGCCGATCGGTTTCCAAAATGACGTTGGGTGCGCCGAAACGAATGCCGTCAAGATTGTAGAGCAGGCTGATATCGGCACCGCTTTCTTCGTGGTCGGCGACCAATTCATTGAACGTGGCATTAAAAATGACATTGCTGTTGGCCATAACAACGTATTTGTTCCGCTCACCTCGCAGATAGTAAAGCAAACCCGTCATATCATCAATATCGCCATCGCCCGCACCGGCGAAATTAATGTACGGCGGCAGCAAAGTGAGCCCCTTGGTCTTGCGGTCAAGATCCCAGGAACTGCCGGTCCCCAGATGATCCATTAAAGATTTGTACTTGTTAAACGTAATGACACCGACACTGTTAATACCTGAATTAACCATATTGGACAGCATAAAGTCGATGATCCGATATCGGCCGCCGATCGGCACAGCCGACAGCGCCCGCGGCCGGATCAGCTCGCCAAGCTGAACATTACGATGATCGGCCATAATCAGGCCCAATGCATTGATAAACATGATGCTTCGCCTCCTTTACCGAACCCGGAACTGGTATTCGATGATATCGTCCATCTCTTGTCCTTCTCGGTATTCAACCATACAATTACCGGGAATTTGCGCATGGTCACTGATTTTCAGGCCGCGCTCAAAAACGGTGATCCCATCGCTGCATAATTTTGAATTGCGGAAAATGCAGGTTTTGGTGATATGAGAACCCGCCTGAACATTTTTACCGATGATCGTCTGGTTGGCGACAATGCATTTATCAATCACCGCACCCTCCTGGACAGTGACGCCGGGCATCAAGATCGAATCCCGGACAACAGCACCCTTTTCCACCGTAACGCTATCCGACAGAACCGAATGTTCAACAGTCCCGTAGATATTGCAGCCATCGGTCAGAGCGCTGTTGACCACCCGGGCGCCGGCGGCGATGTAGTGAGCCGGTTTGATCGGGTTCCGGCTGTAAATTCGCCAGTTCCGGTCGCGAAAATCAATTTCCTCCGGCCGGTCGAGGATATCCATATTGGCTTCCCACAGGCTGGCAATCGTTCCGACGTCTTTCCAATAGCTGCTGAACCGATAGGTCATCAGTTTGCAGTTTTCACTCAACATGGCCGGGATGATGTTTTTGCCGAAGTCATGACTGGATTCCGGGTCGGCGTCATCGGTTATCAACTGGCGGCGGAGAACATCCCAGCTGAAAACATAAACCCCCATTGATGCCAGATTGCTTTTCGGATTTTTCGGTTTTTCATCAAAGGTTGTAATTTGACCTGTTTTATCCACATTCATAATGCCAAAGCGATGGGCCTCCGCCCAAGGCACCTCAATGACAGCAATCGTGGCCTCAGCTTCCTGCTTAATATGCTCTTGCAGCATTTGGGCATAATTCATTTTATAAATATGATCGCCGGACAAGATCAGCACATGACGAGGACTATAACTGTCAATGAAATCTATATTCTGATAAATAGCATTGGCGGTTCCCAAATACCAGTCACTGCGCAAGCTGCTTTGGTACGGTGGCAGAATAAACGTACCACCGTTCGTCCGGTCCAGATCCCATGGATGTCCCGTGCCGATATAGGTGTTCAGGACAAGAGGTTGGTACTGCGTCAGCACGCCGACAATTTCAATGTCTGAATTTGTACAGTTGCTCAACGTGAAATCAATGATCCGGTATCGGCTGCCAAAGGGGACAGCCGGTTTGGCCAGGTCCTTGGTCAGCACCCCCAGTCGCGTACCTTGTCCGCCGGCCAAAATCATGGCCACGACGTCTGATCTTGCCATCGTTATCCCTCCCTGTTATCCACTTTTTGTTCGTTGCGATTTTTTTGTCGCAAAACAAGAGCGCTCAGAGGCGGCAGATCGATGACCAGCTGCGCAGGCTGGCCGTGCAGGTTCGATTTCTCGGCCTGGAGACATTCCCCGGGAATGCTGCTGACCGGATAACCGCTGCCACCATAATTCATATCATCGGAATTGAGATCAACCAGATAAACGCCCGGGGACGGGACTCCAAGACAGTAGGACGGAAGCGGTGCCGGCGTTAAGTTGAGGATGACAATCCGTTCATCACCGGCCGAATCCCGACGAATGTATGCATAAACACTGTTTTCAGCGTCATCGGCGGATATCCAGCTGAACCCGTCCCAATCAGAATCTTTTTCCCAGAGAGCCGGCTGGTTGAGGTAATAATGATTCAATCGCCGAACAAAATCCTGCAAGAGGCGATGGCTGTCATACTGCAGCAAGAACCACTCCAAC
>JAAYPL010000123.1 GCA_012519875.1 Clostridiaceae bacterium
CCGAAAACCAGTCGCTGCCGGGCGGTTGTGATGTAAAGCTTTTCCCGGGCGCGTGTAATGGCCACATAAGCCAACCGCCGCTCCTCTTCGATCGCCTCTTGGTCCTCATAGGCGCGGTAGCCGGGGAACAGGCCTTCTTCGGCCCCGACCAGAAAAACCAGATCAAACTCCAGCCCCTTGGCGCTGTGGATGGTCATAAGCCGAACATAATCCTGATTCTCCCGATCCTCGTCCATTTCGGAATAGAGGGCCGCCCGCTCCAAAAAAGAGCTCAGGACACCGGGCAGATCATCGGCAAGCAGGTCACGATCTTCCGGCGGCAACTCTGCCTCGGTCGTGGTCTCCCGCAGCCTGCGCAGGGAATTTTCAAACTCGACGGCGTCCGAGAGCAACTCCTTGAGGCTTTCAATCCGGTCAACCGGATCGCCCTCGCCGCTTCTTTCCCGCCGGTCGACGATCTCCTGAATCAAGCCGGATTCATTTTCAATCCATTCAACATATTCAGCGAAACTCATGTCGTTTTGCAGCAATCGGTTGCGGAAAAAATCAATCTGCGCGGCAAAGCCCTGCAGGCGGTCGGCCATACGCTGCAACTCAGGATAAAGGGTTGCGTGCCGGCAAATTTCCAGCTGATCTTTGCCCTCGCGGGCGGCAAGATCATCCAGGCGCTCCAATGTTGCCGCACCGATGCCGCGCCGGGGAACCTGAATGGCTCTGACCAGCGAAAAATCGTCACCGGGAAACCGGATCAGACGCAGCCAAGCCAGCACATCACGGATTTCCTTACGGTCATAGAAACGCTGCCCCCCGAAAATCCGGTATGGAAGGCCTTGCTCACGCAGCGCAAATTCGAGGCTCCGCGAAAGGGCGTTGAGCCGGTAAAGAATGGCAATGTCGCGATAGCTTTTCCCTTTGTCCCGGCAGGAGACCACCCGGTTGATTTCCGTCGCAATATAGCGGCCTTCCTCGCTATGGTTTTCAGCCCGCAAAAATGTGATGGGATCACCTTGACCACGATTGGTCCAAAGCTTTTTCGCTTTGCGTCCCTTGTTTTCCTTGATGACGGTATTGGCCGCCTCCAGCACGGTGCCGGTCGAACGGTAATTTTGCTCCAGTTTGATGACCTTGCAGCCTTTAAAATCCTTTTCGAAATCCAGAATGTTCCGGATGTTGGCGCCGCGGAAGCTGTAGATCGACTGATCGTCATCTCCGACCACGCACAGGTTTCGATGACCGGCGGACAACAGGTGAATCAGCTGGTATTGCGCATGGTTGGTGTCTTGATATTCATCAACCAAGATGTATCGAAAACGCACCTGATATTCATTTAGGACGTCGGGATTTTCCCTGAACAGGCGTACCGACTCAAACAGAATATCATCAAAATCCATGCTGTTGGCTTTTTTCAGTTTTTCCTGATAAAGGCGGTAAACCTCGGCTGTCTTGCTCAAACGAAAATCATTTCCGGCTTTGCGGGCAAATTCCTCAACGCCGATCAAGTCGTTTTTGGCATTGCTGATTTGGCTGTGAACAGCCCGGGGAGCGAAGGTTTTTTCGGAAAAGTTCAATTCCTGCAGGCAAGCTTTGACCAGGCGTTGCTGATCGTCACGATCCATGATGGCAAAGCTGCGCTGGTATCCGATTCGGTCGGCAAATCGGCGCAGGATCCGGAGCATCATGGCATGGAACGTTCCGATCCACATGTATTGACTTTGGGAACCGACCAGCGCCTCGATCCGTTGTTTCATTTCGGCGGCGGCCTTGTTGGTAAACGTAATGGCCAGGATAGCCGAAGGCCGAACCTGGTGTTTGGCCACCAGCCAAGCGATCCGATGGGTGATCACCCGTGTTTTGCCGGAACCGGCGCCGGCCAGGATCAGCAGCGGCCCGTTGACGTGGCGTACGGCATCGGCTTGCTGGGGGTTGAGTTCGGCTAATAGCTCACTGCTGTCGGCTACAGGGTCAGATGCCCTCAAAATCGCCTGATCGAACAGGTCCATCCTTGAATCCTCCCGGGAATTTTGCAAAAAATAAACACCGCAAAGCGGAGCGGCCATGCTTGGCACATTATAGCATACATCGAACGATTGTTCTTGACTTTGAATTACCTCGCCGGAAAAAATCGGGGCCGCCCCAAAGTGAGTGTTGAGGGCCGGCCCCTGATCGGACATATCAAAATTTAGAATCAGTATATAGGTTCAATCAAACCGTAATTGCCATCTTTGCGTTTATAGACCACACAGACCTTATCGGTTTCCATGTCCAGGTACAGGAGAAAACTGTGTCCCAGCATTTCCATCTGCAGAACGGCTTCCTCCGGATCCATCGGTGTAATGTCAAAAGACTTGCGCCGGATGATCCGCGGCTCATCTTCGGATGGACCCTCTTGAGGCTGTGTTTTAAGATACTCTTTAATATAAGCGTAATCGTGGATGCGTTTTTCGATCCGGGTCTTATGTTTGCGAATCTGACCTTCCAATATCTCCACGGCCTGGTCCAGTGCGGTAAAAACATCATCGGCTACCGTTTCTGACCGATAGTAATGTTTTTGGATTTTGAGGGTCACTTCAATGCATTTTTGATCCTTCTCCGGCCTGACCTTGACGTTGGCTATTACATCGTCGCCAAAAAAGCGATTGAATTTCCCCAGCTTCTCCTCAATCCGTTGCTGCAGCCGGTCTCCTACTTTCATGCCTTTGCCGCTGATGTTGATTTTCATGACGACCGCTCCCTTCTGAATCAATGTGCTCTTCTCGAGGTTCAAACACCAGCCCGGGTGTTTTCCTCTGTTTTAATTATACGCAATTTACCCCTGTTACGGTACCCTTTACGCCGACTGTTTTTAATTATTTGTTCTGTTATAATAAAACCGTTATACGGGAGGAGTCCCATGGAAACCATTTGTTTTTCGCTTATCGTACCGGTTTTTAATGAAGAAGAGGTCCTGCCCATCACCAATCAGCGGCTGCTTGACGTGATGACATCTCTGGGGGAGGCCTTTGAAATCATTTACATCAATGATGGCAGCCGGGATCGGTCCGGAGCAATCATTCGAACCTTTTGTCAGGCCGATGCCCGAATCAAATTGCTGGAGTTTTCGCGTAATTTCGGGCACCAGCCGGCCATCACAGCCGGTATGGATCATGCTGCGGGGCAAGCCATCATCATCATTGACGCCGACCTGCAGGATCCGCCGGAGCTGATCGGCACGATGGTCGAGAAGTGGCGGCAAGGGTTCGACGTCGTTTATGGACGGCGCCGGGCGCGGCAGGGAGAAACCTGGTTTAAGCAAAAAACCGCAACCGCCTATTACCGAATGCTCAACCGATTGACCGATGTGCCCATACCGGTCGACGTCGGCGATTTTCGTCTGATCGATGCCCGGGTTCGGGACGCCTTGCTGGACATGCCTGAACATAACCGGTATGTCAGAGGATTGATCAGCTGGCTGGGATTTTCCCAGACCGACGTCGAATTTGTCCGGGCACCCCGATTGGCCGGGCAAACAAAGTATCCCCTGCGGAAAATGGTCAAGCTGGGGATCGATGGTATCACTTCCTTTTCATACAAACCTCTGAAGCTTGGCATCGGACTGGGAATCATTCTTTCGATCTTCAGTTTTTTGTTCCTGATTTTTGTTTTTGTCGCCCGCCTTTTTGATCTTGTCATCATGGAGCCGGGCTATGCTTCGCTGATGTGTGTCATTCTGTTCTTCTTTGGCATTACCATGATTATGCTGGGAATCATCGGTGAATATATCGGTCGGATTTTTGAAGAGGTCAAGGGGCGTCCTCTTTATGTCATCAGTCAGCGGGTCGGCCGTTTCGCCCGCAAAGGGCGCGACGCCACAAGGGGTGATTGAAGATGCTGCTGGTCTGCGCCATTGAAAATTCAGACATCAATCTGGGCGTCTTTGATCGGGATCAACTGCTTTTTTCATCCTGGCTGTCCGCCAGCCGGAGCCGGAGCGCCGATGAATATGCCATCCTGATGGACAATGTTTTTCGCATGAATCGTCAAAATCCCGCAGCTATAACCGGGGCGGTCCTCGCCTCGGTCGTCCGGCCGCTTAATGATGTCTTTTGTCAGGCGATCCGACAGATCGCGGCGGTTCAGCCGCTGATGGTCGGTCCCGGTGTGAAAACCGGCCTGAACATCAAGACCGACATTCCATCCCAGGTCGGTGCCGACATCGTTGCCAATGCGGTGGGCGCCGCGGCTCTGGAAAAAGGCGCGCTGGTGGTCCTTGATTTCGGCATTGCCACGACCTTGACCGGAATCAACGATGCCGGCGAATTATGCGGTGTACTGATTGCACCCGGCCTTGAAACATCTCTGGAAGCATTGTCCGCGCAGGCCGCCGAGCTCCCGTTTGTCGCCCTCGATCAGCCGGGCGCGCTTTTTGGCAAAAACACCGTCGAGTCCATGACCAGCGGCTTTATTTACGGTTTCGCCGCCATGGTCGATGGACTGCTTGACCGGATCGCCGGTTTCTGGAATACTGAAACCCTGACGATCATTGCGACCGGCCGATTGGCACCGAAGGTTATTCCGTACTGTATCGGCGGTCGCGCCATTCGTCACGAACCCCATCTGCCTCTGTACGGTCTAAAGCTGATCCATCAGCTGAACAACCGGCGCAGAATTTAACGCGTTGCACTCGCCGGGCGAGGCGACAGCAAAGGAGTAAAATATGGAAACAAACAAACGCAGAGCCCGCACGCTGTGGATGGTACGGACGGCCATACTGACAGCCATCATCATCCTCATGGCCTTTACACCTGTTGGCTATATCAAAACAGCCGGCCTTGAAATCACCCTGATCATGATCCCCGTCACCGTCGGAGCCATTCTGATGGGACCGGGAACCGGGGCCCTTCTGGGAACCGTTTTCGGCATTACCAGCTTTATTCAGTGTTTCGGATTCAGTGCTTTTGGCGCCACGCTTCTGGGAATCAATCCTGTTTACACCTTCATCCTGACCATTGTTCCCCGGGTCTTGATGGGCTGGCTGGTCGGCTTGATCTTCCAAGCTTTGCACCGGATTGACAAAACCAAATTCATTTCTTTCGCAGTGGCATCCCTTAGCGGTGCCGTCCTGAACACCGTGCTTTTTATCGGCGGCCTTTTTCTTTTATTCGGCAATACCGAGTTTATTCGTGGATGGGGCCCGACCTGGCCGGCCATCTTTGCCATCATTGCCGGAACCAACGCCCTGCTGGAAGCGGCCATCAGTCTGGTCGCCGGCACCGCCGTTACCAAAGCCCTGTATCGCATTTTCAAGACATAACCACTTGATTTGAGGTTCGGCCTCGACGAAAAACGTAATAAACCCCAGATTAAATATTGGGAATACTCAACCGAAAAAGAGGTGGGTTGACATGGAATTGGAGCTTGGCTACGGCAACGGCGTGCAACGTTTCGTTGTCAAGGACAAAAATCTGACGGACGTCCTCGTACCCAACGCTGTTCAAGCAAAACTCAAGGGGGAGGAGGAAGTACGCCGGGCCCTGCTCGAACCGATCGGGGCGCCCCCTCTGCGGGAACTGGTCCATCCCGGAGAAAAGATCGTTGTCGTGACCAGCGACATCACCCGGCCCATGCCCACCTCGAAGGTCATGCCGGCTCTTCTGGATGAGCTGTACGCGGCCGGGGTCCGGACAGAAGACATCACATTGGTGTTTGCGTTGGGCAATCATCGAAAGCACACGGAACAGGAACATCGGCAGCTTGCCGGAGAGCGGGCTTGGAAAGAGATTACCTGTGTGGACAGCGACCCGACGGACTGTGTCCGGCTTGGGACAACAAAAAGCGGCACACCTGTCGACATCTTCCGATTGGTCGCCCAAGCGGACCGCCGCATCTGTCTCGGCAACATCGAATACCACTTTTTCGCCGGCTACTCGGCAGGAGCAAAGGCCATTATGCCGGGGGTCTCCAGCCGGGACGCCATCGACTTCAACCACAGAATGATGACGCATCCTTTCTCCTGTACCGGTCGTTTGGATGACAATCCCGTGCGCATGGATATTGAAGAAGCAGCGAAGTTTTGCGGTGTGGACTACATCGTTAATGTCGTGCTGGATGAACACAAGGAAATCATCTTCGCTGTTGCCGGTGACGTGACAAAAGCCCATCGAGCCGGCTGTCGTTTCCTGGACGGTATATACAGAAAACCGATCGCAAATCGAAGCGACATCGTGATTGCTTCCCCGGGGGGAGCTCCCAAAGACATCAACTTGTACCAGGCGCAGAAAGCCCTGGATAATGCGAAGCACGCAGTGAAAAAAGGCGGCATCATCATTCTGGTCGGCTCATGCAAAGAAGGGCTGGGCGAAAAGATTTTTGAAACGTGGATGCTCGAGGCCAAACACCCCGGGGATCTGATTCGCCGGGTGGAAACGAGTTTTGGATACGGCGGGCACAAGGCTGCGGCCATCGCCCTGGTGCTCGAGGACGCCGATATCTATTTGGTGTCGGATTTGGACCCAGGCTTGGTGCGGAGCATTTTTCTCACTCCCTTTTCCACAGTGCAGGATGCATTGGACGCCGCGCTGCGGAAAACGGGAGAAAACGCACAGATCATCGTCATGCCCTATGCAGGTTCTACAGTGCCTGAATGCCGACAGGATGCCGTCTCTCCTTAGGCTTAGGCAACAACGATCGTACACATGGAAAATCACGGTTTTGTTGGCAGAACAAAAGCGTCCGGCAGTAAGGCTTCTTGGCTGTAGCGTTTGAAATGACCTGACGGATCGGCTGCCAACAGCTCAAAATCCGCGGCGGCGAATTCGGCTATGATCTGGCGACAAATACCGCACGGTACACAGGGTGTCTCCTGATCACAAACAACCGCCAGCTTTCGAATCTGCCGGGCGCCTTCGGAGACGGCTTTGAATATCGCCGTTCGTTCGGCACAGTTGGTCGCCCCGTAGGAGGCATTTTCAATATTGCATCCGGTGAAGACGCGATCCTGGTCATCGATCAGAGCCGCACCTACATGGAAACGGGAATACGGCGCATAGGCCATCTCCTTGGCTTGATTCGCCAACCGGATCAGCTCCGCGTCGGTGATCGGCATTTTCTTTTTTGCATCCGCAGTCATTTCGCACCTCCTCGTTACCCACTTATTTTAGCAAAGGCTTGCACTGATGCCCATCCCGGATCCCTTATGAAAATTTTCAGTAAATGATTGATTCAGTTTGAAAGCTGGGCTATACTACTTCCCAGTAAACAAAAGTTTTCAGCCGGATGGGACGTGTGTTTTTATGATTATGACCCGCGAAAAAGGATTTTACAAGCGCATCGCTTTGCTGATGATTCCCTTGGCCTTGCAGAATGTTGTCACCTATGCTGTCAACCTGACCGACAATCTGATGGTCGGCACATTGGGTGAGTTGGCTCTTTCCGGCGTCTTCATCGCCAATCAGCTCCAAGCTGTTCTCCATATGCTGGTCGTCGGCCTGAGTGCTGCCTTGGTTGTGCTTTCGGCACAATATTGGGGTAAACGGGATGGCCGCAGTGTCAAAATCATTATCGGCATCACGTTGAAATTCGCCTTGGGCGCCGGCTTGATTTTTTTACTGGCCACTTTGATCCTCCCCGAACAAATCATGGGCTTCTTTACCAAGGACGCCGGCGTTGTGGCGTCATCTCTGGAATATCTGCGGGTTATTCGTTTTACTTACATCTTTTTCTGCGTCACACAGGTTCTGGTGGCTTCCATGCGTTGCGTGGAAAACGTTCGCATCGGGCTCTATTTGTCCATCATGACCTTCGCGGTCAACGTCTTCCTCAACTGGGTGCTGATTTTCGGCAATCTTGGCGCACCGGCCCTTGGCGTGCGCGGCGCGGCCATTGCCACGCTGGTTGCCCGCATTCTCGAAACCGTTGCCATTTTTGCCTATGTCACCCGGATTGATCAGAAACTGCAGATGCGCCCGGCAGATCTTCTGCTCTTTGAAGCTGAACTGTTGAAGCGCTTTTTCCGTTACGGCCTGCCGGTCATCCTCGGCGACATTTTCTGGGGCATCAACATTGCGGCTCAGGGCTTCATCATCGGCCATCTGGGCGCCACCGCCACCGCCTCGGTCAGTGTGGCCAATACTGTTTTTCAGGTTTTCAGCGTGGCGGTCTACGGAATGGCGGGAGCGTCGGCGGTTGTCATTGGGCAGACCGTCGGTCAGGGCGACATTCCCAAGGTCAAGGAATATGCTCGGACTTTGCAGGTTCTTTTTGTTGCCGTTGGCCTGGCGACCGGTATTCTGCTCTTTTTCGCCAAAGACCTCCTGCCGTTGGTTTATAAGAATCTGCAACCCGAGACCATGACCATGACCCTCGGTATGCTGACCGTACTGTCAGTTACCGTTGTAGGAACCGCCTACCAGATGTCGTCGCTGACCGGTATTGTCCGCGCCGGCGGTGCCACCCATTTCGTGCTGATCAATGATCTGATCTTTGTCTGGCTGATCGTCATCCCTTCAGCGGCCATCGCGGCCTATGTTTTCCAGGCATCGCCCATTATTGTTTTTGCCTGTCTAAAATCCGACCAGGTTCTTAAATGTCTGGTAGCCGTGGTAAAGGTCAACCGCTTCCGCTGGATCAAAAACCTGACCCACACACGCGCGCAGGAAGCAGCATCCTGATCACTTCCCGGCTTCGCTTTGCGTCACGCGTTAACCATCGGCGCTCCAGCCATAGCGCCCTTTTAACTCGACAAAGACCACATGTTCAAGGATCCGGCTTGTGACCTGTCCCCGCCGGTTGCGTTTAACCAATAAGAGCTCTTGCATTCCGGGCGATCCAACCGGGATGATCATGCGTCCGCCGGGTTCCAGCTGCCGGACCAGCTCATCCGGGATCGCGGCGGCGGCGGCGGTCACCATGATTTTGTCATAAGGTCCGAACTCCGGCCAGCCCAAGCTGCCGTCACCGATTTTATATCGAATATTCTCAAAGCCCATTTGGCCGAGCCGCTGACGGGCTTTGTGCGACAGCTCGGCAATCCGCTCGACCGTGAAAACCTCTTGGGCAAAGGCAGCAAGAAGAGCCGTCTGATAGCCCGATCCGGTACCGATCTCCAGAATGCGGTCATGGCTCTGCGGGTTGAGCTGCCGGGTCATGGCCAGAACCAAGCTGGGCTGGGAAATGGTCTGCCCAAAGCCGATCGGCAGCGGTCGATCCAGGTCGGCCCAATTTTTGTTGATATTATCAATAAACAAAGATCGGTCCAGTCTACGATAATATTCCTCAATTGAACAATGCACTCCATATCACCTCGTATCCCTCAAAACGGATGTTGTCGCTCCATGTGCATTATAGATGCTCGGCAGCAGCCTTTCCACACACGTCTCAAGCCATCGAAAATTCCCTTGACATCCCCTGATCTGCTGATTATCATTTTAACATAGGTATCGTTATCTATCCGAAACGGCGGTCTGCCGGGAGGTCACGTTATGAAAAAACACCTCGGTGAGGAGTAAGCCATGGCATCAATCAAAGATGTGGCCCGGCTGGCCGGCGTATCGCCCATGACCGTGTCACGGACATTAAATAATAATTATCCGGTCAGCGCTCAAACACGGGAAAAAGTTCTTAAGGCCGTCAAGGCCTTGGATTACGAACCGAATGTCATGGGCCGCAATCTGCGTAATGCGCGCAACAAAACCGTTCTGGTCGCAGGTCTCGGGTTTGTCGAGTCGATGCTCAATGGTATTTACCGGGCGGCGGCACAGCTGGATTATGAAGTAATCCTGATGCACACGCGCCATTTTGGGAAACAGGATTACGGCCGGCGAATCAAAAATGGGATGGCCAGCGGCATCCTGTTCATGAACATGATGGAAGAAGGCATTATGGCCGAGGTCAACAGAACCTTCAGCATGGTACAGTGCGGCAGCGCCGTCAACATGCCGAACGCCTGCTCGGTATCCATTGACGACGAAGCCGCGGTTCATCAGTTGACCGAGCAGCTCTTAAAGCAAGGTTGCCGCCGGATTGCTTTGGTTTCATCCGGCACCGAGGACATCATGCTCCAGATGACGGTCAGCCGCCGCAAAGGCTTTCTCAAGGCACTGGTGGACAACCGAACCGAAACCGATCCACGATTTCTGGTTCACTGTAATTTTTTGCGCGACGATTTTTCCCAAGCCGCTCAAATCGCCAACTGGTTTGCCTCACTTCCCCCGGATGAACAACCGGACGCTGTTATCTGTGAGCAAAATCAGATCGCCATTGCCTGCTTAAGTGTCTTTCGTGAAAAAGGGCTGGCGGTGCCGCGGCAGATCGCCGTAGCATCACTGGACGACCAGCCCGTCAATGAGATTTTACGTCCTACCCTAACCGCCATCCGGCATCCCTACGAAGCCATGGGGCGTGAGGCCATGCAGCTTTTAGTGGCCAAGATCGAAGGACGGATGAATGTGCCACGGCAGATTATTTTCAAGCATGAGCTGGTCTGGCGCGACTCAACAGCAACCTGATCAAACCCTAAATAAAAACCAATCGCAGGAGGAGCACGATGTACGAGAAACATATGCTGGCCAGAGACGACATTCAGAGCGTCGTGGAGAACGGAGTCGGAACCGGGTTCACCGTCAAATTGAAAATTCCCTATTACCGGGGTGTCTTCCTCAGCTTGGTAGAGGACATGCAAATCCGTTTCAACGACCGTCTCTTTACCCGTGATCAATTGACCTTTTCGGTGAGCGGCGGGACCTTCACTTTCAAGGAAATGGAGACCCAGACCACCTTTCGTTGGGAATTTGGCGAGAAAGCAACCGTCTTCGTTCCGCTGCCGGGAGGAATCCCCTTGGGCATGCATCGGATCGAGGTCACCGTTTCCATCCGCGTCAGCTACATGGGCGGTGCGCGGCCCTTCACGGTTGTGCTGGAAAATGTCAGCCCGATGGGCGGTTAAGCGAAAGGAGAAATATCCATGGCTATCAAATTAGGGGTTTCCTTTTACAGCTATCAACAGGCTTATTATACCGGCCGTAAAAATCTGGAGCAGCTGATCGACGCAACCGCCAATGTGGTGGGAGCGCGCGGCGTCGAGCTGATTCCCGAGCAGATGCCGGTCGGATCGTTTCCTGATCCATCCGAGGCAGACGTCGAATGCTGGTTTGCATGGATGGAAAAATATCAAACCGAACCCACCTGCATGGACTCCTTTATCGACTGGATGCTTTACAAAGACCGTATTCTGACCAAGCGCGAGCAGGTTGATCAGATGGCTCGGGATCTCAGGCTGGCATCTCGTTTGGGCTTTAAAACCCTTCGTGTCCTGTGCCCG
>JAAYPL010000124.1 GCA_012519875.1 Clostridiaceae bacterium
ATGGTTCCGTATTCCGACAAGTACAAATATGATCCGGAGCTCGGCCTGAAAATGCTCAAGGACGCGGGTTATAAACCAACCGACATTGCATTCACCATAGTGGGTGACCCAGATTATACCGATGTCAATATTGCCGTTATGGGTCAATTCCATGAGCTGGGACTGACCAGCGTCGAGGCGGTTACCTTTGACGGTGCCACATGCTACGGTATGCTGAAGGGCGGAACCTACGAAATGCTCGCAATTCACAACGGTTACGGAAAAGATGCTCCGTTGACTGTTTACAGTATGGGTTTGGTTCCGAACGCGACTCAGAGGGTCATGTGGCTGGATTACATTGATGAGGCACGTTATCAGGAAGCGCTGAAGTTGTACGATGCGGCCGTTGTTTCGCCGGATTATGAAACACACGTAAAAGACGTCGAGAAATTGACGGATCTGGTCCAAGAGGAATGTTTGGCTATGGGCGGCCTGCTGGTCAACCGGTTCTTCATTTTGCCGGAGAATGTCCAAGGTGTTTACCCGTCCTACATTGGCTATATTGATTTCTGCTACCTGAAAATAGCCGATTAATTTTAAAATTAATCGGTGCTGCCATCGACCGGATTGAAAAGACGGGGGTACCAGATCGACCTGGTACCCTCGCCGATTAATTTTTTCATACCGGCCGGATTCGGCAGAAAACAGACTAACGGAGGCGTCATATGCTCAAATACGCAATCAAGCGAATTCTGATGGTTCCGATTTTGTTGTTGCTTGTTGCCTTGTTTATATTTATCCTTTTAAACCTTTCGGAAGCGGATCCGGTTTTGCTCATGCTGCCGCAAGAATACACTCAGGCAGATTACGATGCGATGGCCGCCAAGTTCGGTTTGGATAAACCACTGATCGTTCAGTACTTTAACTGGGTCGTAAAATCTGTGCAAGGAGATATGGGCATTTCCTACAAAACAAAGGGTCCGGTTGCCGATGATGTTGTCTTTCGTATTCCCATCAGCCTGAAACTGGCTTTTATCACGACTCTGATTATGGTGGTTATCGGCATCCCATTAGGGGTGATGTGTGCTGTCAAACAGTACACGGCTTTTGACAGCATTATTAACATATTGGCAAAATTTATGGGGTCCATACCGGGCTTTTGGCTGGGACTGATGTTGCTCATTGAGTTTTCGATCAACAGGCGCTGGTTTCCCATTTATGGGATCGGGACGGTCAAACATTGGGTTTTGCCGGTTTTTACGTTGCTTTTGCCTTTTCTTGCCAATTATGTGCGCCAGGTTCGAAGCGCCATGCTGGATTGCATCAGGCAGGACTACGTCCGGACCGCGCGAAGCAAGGGGGCAAAGGAGAGCCGTGTTATTTTCCGGGAGGCTTTGAAAAACGCCTTGTTGCCGATCATTACTTTGACAGGCGGTATTTTTGCCACGATGATCGGTGGCGCCGTTCTGGTTGAAAAGGTTTTCGCCATTCCGGGTGTCGGCTTTAAGATCGTCGAGGCGATCAATACCCGGGACATTCCCACGTTGCTGGCCTGCACTATGATTCTTGCTGTTTTTACGATCATCGTCCAGCTCGTTATCGACCTGTCCTATGCTCTGGTTGACCCGAGAATCAGAGGGACCTTTGCGACCAAGAAAAAATCGCGCCGGTCCCGGATCAAAAAGGTGGAGGAGGTTCGCTGATATGGCCGTTTCAGCCGATGCATCCGTTGTAACAACTCAGAAAAAACTAAAAAGAAACAGTCAAAGCCGTGAGGTTTGGGAACGCTTGAAATCACGACCAACCTCAATGATTGCTTTGTTTGGGGTACTTATCCTGATTTTCGTGGCGATTTTTGCCGATTTGCTGATTCCTTATGAAGTGGCTATACGGCAGGTTGCCGCCAACAAGCTGCTGCCTCCCGGAACGCCGGGGCATCTTCTCGGCACCGACCATTTCGGCCGGGATATGCTGGCCAGAATCATCCACGGTGCACGAACCGCTTTGCTGATCGGGGTGACCTCGGCAGGTGCTTCCTTGCTGATCTCAACGATTCTTGCCTGCTTGTGCGCGATGTTCGGTGGTTGGGTGGACAACATAATCATGCGCGTCATCGACGTCATCAGCTGTATCCCCGGTCTGGTTGTCGCACTGGCCATTTGTGCGGCTTTGGGCAATGGGATCCCCCAGCTTATTGTGGCACTGACCTTTTCCGGTTTGCCAATGCATACGAAAATGGTGCGTAGTGTTGCGTTGCGGGTTTCCCAAATGGATTATATCGAGTCGGCCGTCGCACTGGGCGGTTCCCCCGGCTACATCATGTATCGCCATCTGTTTCCCAATCTCACCAGCATCATGATCATCAACGGGACCGCTCAGGTTTCGATCAACATCATGATGGGGGCAACCCTCGGATTCATCGGTCTTGGCATCAAGGCTCCGACACCTGAATGGGGCACCATGCTTGCCGAGGGTCTGAACTTTATGCTGCGGAACCAGTATATGGTTTTGATTCCGGGTCTTATCCTGGCAATATCTGCCTTGTTGATCAATACGCTCGGTGACAGCTTGCGCGACGCATTTGATCCGCAACTAAAAGGAAGGGCATAGGAAGATCGGTATGAGCAATAAAATTCTTGAAATCAAAAATCTCAGCGTGCAATATACAACCGACAAAATCGTTTCCCACGCTGTCAACAACATCGATTTGTCCATTGAAAAGGGAGAGGTTTTGGGCTTGGTTGGTGAAACCGGCGCCGGCAAAACAACAACCGCGCTTGCCATCATGGGCCTGCTGCCGAGATACATCTCAACCGTAACCGGAGAAATCAATTTCAAGGGCGAAAACCTCATTGGCCTCAACGAGAAAAAATATCGCAGCATTCGCGGCAGTCAGATTTCGATGATCTTTCAAGATCCGATGACCAGTCTGAATCCTGTCTTCAAAGTCGGCGAGCAGATCGGCGATGTGATTAAGTTCCATAACCGCAAACTTCATTCGCATGAAATTGCCGACAAAGTTGATGAGATTTTAAATCTTGTCGGCATCCCGCCTGACAGAAAGAATGAGTATCCCCACCAGTTTTCCGGCGGTATGAAACAACGGGTCATGATTGCCATTGCCATTGCCTGCAACCCCGACCTGCTCATCGCCGACGAGCCGACAACGGCCCTGGATGTTACGATTCAGGCCCAGGTCATCAAAATGATGCGTGCGCTGCAGAAAGATTTAGGCTCGTCGGTTCTTTTGATCACCCATGACTTGGGAATCGTCGCCAACTTTTGCGACAAGGTGGCGATCATGTACGCCGGTGAGATCGTCGAAGCGGGAACGCTGGAGGATATTTTTGACAAGAGCCGCGATCACCATCCCTACACGGTCGGCCTATTCGGTTCGCTTCCCAATATTCTGGAGCGCACCGACCGTCTGGAACCGATCAAAGGCCTGACGCCACACCCGTCGGAATTGCCGGAAGGATGCAAATTTCATCCTCGATGCCCCCATTGCATGCCGATCTGCCAAGCCGGAGATAACCCCGCCAAAGCAACGAGCGGCACCCATGTTATCCAGTGTCACCTTTTTAACAAGGAGAAATCTTTATGAGTGAAAGAGAATTGCTGCGTTGCGTCAATCTGAAAAAATATTTTGAAACACCGGGGGGCATGCTGCACGCCGTTGATGATGTCAGCTTTGTGATCAATGAAGGGAAAACGCTTGGGGTGGTTGGTGAGTCCGGCTGCGGGAAGTCCACTCTTGGCCGAGCCATTCTGCGTCTCCTTCAACCGACGGATGGACAGGTTATTTTTGAGGGTGTTGACATCACGCATATCCCGATGAAGGAAATGCTCAAGCTCAGAAGAGAGATGCAAATCATTTTTCAGGATCCGTTTTCTTCGCTGGATCCTAAAATGACCGTATACAAGATTATTGAAGAACCGTTGAGGATTCACCGGGTTTTTAACAACAAAAAGGAACGTGCCGAGCGTGTTGCGGAACTCATGGACATCGTCGGTCTCGACAGACGCTACGTCGATACCTATCCCCACGAGCTTGACGGCGGTCGCAGACAGCGAATCGGCGTCGCCAGGGCCCTGGCGCTCAATCCCAAATTTATTATCTGTGATGAGCCGGTTTCGGCTCTGGACGTCTCCATTCAGGCTCAGATCCTTAACCTGATGATGGATTTGAAGGATCAATATGGTCTGACCTACATCTTTATTACCCACGACCTATCGGTCGTTAAGCATATCAGTGATGATATTTTGGTTCTTTACCTGGGCAAGATGGTGGAGATGGCCGACTCCGATCGTATTTTTGAAAACCCGTTGCACCCGTACACAAAGGCCTTGCTTTCAGCCATCCCGGTTCCCGATATCAGTTATAAAGGCAAGGAAGCTGAGGTCATGAGGGGTGAAGTCACTTCGCCGATCGAACCCCCGCCGGGCTGTCGTTTCGCCGCCAGGTGCGATCTGGCGACCGAACGCTGCTTGACAGAAACCCCGGAATTCATCGAAGTTGAAGCCGGACACCATGTGGCCTGCCACCTCTTTCAGAAATCATGACGGCCCGATTAAAATGATGTGATGTTTGCGTATTCCGAAACCGTCATGTCCCAATAGTACGGCCAAGCCCGAAGCCTCTTCAGGCCGGCTAAATCCGGGTAGGGTATGCTGACCCGATCGCTGGCTGCCCATTCTGTCCCGCGGCACAAAAAGCCGGCAAATGCTGCCCGGCGCAAGGTGTCGGGTCCGTGGCCGATTGATATCGCGAAAACCCGGCCTTGGCCGTAGCGGTGCGTCCAGGCGACCGGGACATCCGTGTTGATTCCCAGCCAGGATGCGATATCCTGGTTTTCGAACTCCACGCGTCGGTGAACCTGTACCTTATCAAGCTGATAATCGGCCAGGTCGTCGCGAACAGTGGCCAGAACGGTGACCGGCACATCGGGGAGCCATTTCATATTGACGAAAAAATCATCTTGGGCGGTCATCCAGGACTTGGGCGCACCGGCAACAATTTCATGAGAATTTTCAACCATGTCAACCAGCATTTCCAGTTTTGGTGATTTGCGGGCGCCTTGGGCAAAATCAAATTCACAACCGGCCAACCGGACAAATTGATCCGGGACGGCCGGATCGCCCTTGATGATTGAAGAATGGTACATCACGGCGCCGCCGCCCTGCCGGACATAATCATAAAGGACATGTTCTGTTTTTTCACCCCAGCCGACATAAGGTGTTTCAACGTTGATTTTACCATCGTAATTAATAAAAACGGCATCATAATCCACCAGCGATTCCGCCGATGCACCTTTGAAAGATTCCGTGATTTTCACCTCGAAACGGCCGGTTGACTCCAAGAGAAACCGGATCATGGCATTCATTTTCGGATCGTGCTCATCGGTAACAATACCGGTTATCAATAAAATGTTCAGTTTCCGCTGTTTCATACACTTTACCTCACTGACAATAGGTTTTATTGCTCCCTCTTACAATCATAACTCAATCATAACACCATGGGTAGGGCGCCATGGGTTGCTAAACTCAAATTTGTTGACAGAACGCGGTGACGGCCTGTATAATCTTAACGCTATTGGTTTTTGCAGCCTTGGGAGGTGTATATAGAATGAAAATGACATATCAGCCCAAAAAGAAACAACGGGCTCGAGAACACGGTTTTCGCAAGAGGATGGCTACGGCATCCGGGCGCAAGGTCATAAGGAGACGCCGGTTGAAGGGGAGAAAGCAGCTTAGCGCTTAAAGACCGCATACCCTGTGGTCTTTCTTCTTTTTCTCCCGGTCGCGCCGGACAGATGATGCAGAAGACAGATGTATTGTGAAAAAGACAAACCGCTTGCGTTTAAATTATGAGTTTTCCCGTGTATACAACAAAGGCCGATTTATTGTCGGCCGGTACGTGGTATTGCATTATCTGCGCCGCTCCGGGAAAATCAATCGACTCGGCGTAACCGCCAGTCGAAAAATCAAAGGCAGTGTTCGCCGTAATCGTATCAAACGCTTGCTTCGCGAAAGTTTTCGACAGTTGGAAATGCATTTGCGGCCGGGCTATGATATCATCTTGGTAGGCCGTGAAAACCAGGAACAGCCCGATTTTTCCCTCATCCATCAGGAGGTCCGGCGACTCTTGGACAAAGCGGGGATCAGCCGATCGGATGCTTCCTATCCTGAGCTGATCGGGGGAACACCACCTGAGGAAGACAGAAAGGCAGAAAGATGATTGGCAGACTGATGATTCGCGCCATTGGCTGGTATCAGCGCCATGTATCTCCTCAACTGGGTAGCTGTTGCAAATACCTGCCGAGCTGCTCCCAGTACGCGATAGAGGCAATAGAGCGTTATGGCCCGCTGCGCGGGAGTCTGAAGGCCATCTGGCGGATCCTGCGCTGCAATCCGTTCAGCAAGGGCGGTTATGACCCGGTTGGTTGATTTAAGCGATTTACATATATTACATATATGAAGGAGCACGAATAATGGGACTTACAGTCGTTTCGCTTGGGATTTTCGATCCTTTTTATGTTGCTTTCGGTTGGTTTATGAAACTGCTATATGACGGTTTGGGCAATTATGGCCTGGTCATTATTGTTTTTACCATTATTTTACGTGCCCTGATGATTCCTCTGGGCATTAACCAGCAAAAAAGCAGTATCAAGCAGCAGGCTCTTCAGGGTGAAATCGCTGAAATCCAGCGCAATCATCCCAACGACAAGGCCAAGCAAAGCCAGCTCCAAATGGAGCTGTACAAGAAACATGGAGCATCGCCGCTTTCCGGATGCCTGCCTTCCATTATTCAACTTATTATCATCCTGCCGATTTTTCAGATCATTCGTGCGCCGCTCCAATATATCATGCGGGTTTCGGCCGAGAATCTGGACAAAATCGGTCAATTGCTCCATGCAGCCTCCTTTATAACCGAAAACGAAGCCAAGGTGGCGGCAACTCAAAACATACCGCTGATCAATGCCCTGAGCGACCATGCCTCGGCTTTTGCCGAGACCGTCAATCAAGGACTGATGCGGGTTAACCAATTGCTGGATCTTAATTTTATGGGTATGAATTTAGGGTTGATTCCGACCTGGCGACCGGCGTTGCTCTTTGGCGCTGATACCTGGCAAACCTACCTCCCCTTGCTGGCTATTCCAATCATCGTTTTGGGCACAACCATCGCCCAGATGAAAATTACACGGATGACGATTCCCAACCGCAGGAAAAAAGCCGAAGATAAGGCGCGGGAAAAGATCAATCCGGCTCGCGCCGGTCAGGCGCCGGAGGACAAAACAGAATCCATGATGAAAACCATGAACATCATCATGCCGATTTTTATGCTTTGGACGACATTTTCCATGCCGGCTGCTTTGGGTCTGTACTGGACCATCGGTAATATTATGGCCATCCTGCAGTCGCTTCTTATCTATTTTCTCTTTACCCGAAAATTAGAACACCCGGTCTCGCCGCCGGCTCAAGTAAAATCAACAGAGTCCGTGACCGTCAAGTCTTGAACCGACTCTGTTCAAGGAGGTATCACATGGCTTTGTCCATAGAAAAATCCGGAAAGACAGTTCAGCGTGCGATCAATGAAGCCCTTGACGAATTGGGATTGTCGGTCGATGACGTGGTGATTGAAGTTCTTGATGAAGGTGAACCCGGCCTGCTTGGTCTTGGCCGTCGCCCGGCCACGGTTCGGATAACAGTCGAAGAACCCGATCAAGGCCGGGACACCGAAACAACCGAATATTACGGTGACGATGAGGATTACGCCGGCGATCCGGAAACGCCGGAAGAAGCCGAGACGATGGACTATGTCGCATCGATTCTCTCCGGAATCGGCATCCATGGCCGGATCAGCTCTTACCGAGAAGGTGACACGCTGCACATTGATGTAACCGGCCAGGATTGCGGCGCCGCCATCGGGCGTCGCGGCGAAACGCTGGATGCCATTCAATATTTGGCTTCGTTGGTGGCCAACAGAGTCAGCGAAACGCGCATCCGTGTCATTGTGGATATCGCCGGTTATCGCCGCCGCCGTCAGGAAACCTTGATCGGCATAGCCCAGCGGACCGCAAAAAAAGTTGCCCGGAGCGGCGAACTCTTTAATCTTGAGCCGATGAATCCAGCGGAGCGCCGGATTATCCATGCTGCTCTTCAAGACTTTCCCGGTGTCACCACGTATAGTGAGGGTGAGGACGCCAAACGCCATGTCGTTGTTGCGCCCGAGTCGGTGGAATAGTCCCTTGTCATGAGCGAACATAATCATCAGCAGCCTGATCCTGGCCAAAATCCTTTTCACGATGTTTGCGCGGCACTGGCGACGCCGCCCGGCCAAAGCGGCTTGGCGGTCATTCGTTTGTCCGGTCCCGGCAGTGCCCGGGCCGTGGATCTCCTCTTTCGCCCGAACAGTCCGCGTTTCGGGCCAGTTGCCGCAATGGCCGGCTACACTTGTGCGGTTGGTGATCTGATCGATCCGGAAGACGCCGGGCTGATTGACCAGGTTGTGATCACGCGATTTGTGGCCCCCCACTCCTTTACCGGTGAAGACGTTGTTGAAATCAGCTGTCACGGCGGCGTTTCGGTCAAACAGACCATTCTGGACCGTCTGTTTAAATTGGGGGTACAGTCCGCCGAACCCGGTGAATTCAGCAAACGAGCCTTTATGAATGGCAAAATGGATTTGGCTCAGGCCGAAGCGGTCATGGATCTGATCCAAGCCGAGGCTCGCCGAAGCACCAAGGCCGCTGCTGCTCAGCTTCGCGGTGCGTTATCCGGGCGGATCCGCCGGTTGTCTGATGCGGTTTATCGGCTTTTGGCGCAAGTTGAGCTTATTCTCGAATATCCGGAACATGAAGAAACAGATGAGGCTCAGGACTCGTTGGCCTCGGGTTTGGAATCTCTTGCCGATTCGATGGCCGCCCTTCAGGCGAGCTTCAACCAAGGCAGGATCTTAAGAGAGGGAATGACGGTGGTCATCGCCGGACGGCCCAATGCCGGTAAGTCCTCGCTTCTTAACGCACTGGCCGGTTACGATCGCGCCATTGTCACATCGGTTCCCGGAACAACGCGGGATACGATCGAAGAGCTGGTTGATATCAATGGCATTCCGGTTCGACTGATTGATACGGCGGGCCTGCGGACTACCGACGATCTGGTGGAAAAAATCGGTGTTGACCGGGCGCGCTCGGCTTTACGACAGGCGGATCTTGTTTTTTGGCTGGCGTCGCCACCGTTGTCGGGCCTGGACGATGAGCTGAGAGAAATTCGCCGGGTGCTTGCCGCCGGCATTCCTGTCATCGCGATCGCCGGAAAGGATGATCTTGCCGAAAGCCGGATTATTCGCCGTTATCTCGACGAGAATTTAAATCAAGGCGATGTTGTTGCCTTCTCCGCTGTCAGCGGCGAGGGCCTGCCTGTTCTGCGCCGGTTGATTCTTGACCAATACGAAAGAATCGGCAGTCCGTCCGGCCAAGAGGTCCTGATTACCAACAGCCGGCATAAGGCCTGTCTTGACCAAGCCGCAGCAAGAGTTGCTGAGGCTATTCACACGATCCGTTCCGGCATCCCGCTGGACCTGACGGCTTCCCTGCTGCACAATAGTGCCGCTGCTCTGGCTGCGATTACCGGCGACCAAGTGAGTGAGGAATTGATCAATACGATTTTTTCCCGCTTCTGTGTCGGCAAATAATGAGTGTGGTGCAAGAAAGGATCCCATGACCAACGTCAAACAAGCATTGAATCGCCCGAATGCCTGGCTGGCCGACGAGGTGGACATCATTGTTGTCGGCGCCGGTCACGCCGGCTGCGAAGCGGCGCTGGCCGCGGCTCGCCTCGGATGCCGGACGCTTTTGTTCGGCATGAACCTTGATGTTCTGGCAAACCTGCCCTGCAATCCCAATATCGGCGGTACGGCAAAAGGTCAGCTGGTGCGTGAAATCGATGCCCTTGGAGGTGAAATGGGAAAACTGGCCGACCGGACCATGATCCAATTCCGCATGCTCAATACCTCGCGGGGCCCGGCGGTTCTGTCCCCCAGAGCACAGATCGATCGGCGCCGCTATCAGGAAGCCATGAAGCATGTTGTCGAAAATCAACCTCGCCTGTTGCTTCGCCAAGGTGAGATCGTCGATATTCTCGTAGAATCTGAAGATGACAAGCCCCGGGTGGCCGGGGTGCAGACCAAAACGGGCGCGGTCTATCTGGGCCGTGCGGTCATCGCGGCTACCGGCACCTATATGGAGGGACGGATCATTATCGGCGAGCGGCAGTATGACGGCGGACCGGACAGTCTTTTTCCGTCGATCGGTCTGGCGGACTCCTTGCGCCGACTCGGCCTGCCGTTGCAGCGCTTTAAAACCGGAACTCCGGTTCGGGTTAATGCCCGTTCGATTGATTTCAGTCAGTTGGAGCGACAGGACGGGGACGAAAGAATTGTGCCGTTTTCCTTTTCCAACGAAGAGGGTGTTGCTTTAAAAAGCGACCGGCAGCGGCCTTGCTATGTGACATGGACTTCTCTTGAAACCGGTCGAATCATCCGGGAAAACCTGCACCGCTCACCGTTATACAGCGGTGTCATCGAAGGTATTGGGCCTCGTTATTGCCCTTCCGTTGAAGACAAGTTTGTGAAATTTCCCGACAAGGAGCGGCATCAGGTTTTTTTCGAACCGATGGGATGGGACACCGAGGAGCTTTACCTGCAAGGTATGTCCACCAGCATGCCGGAAGACGTGCAAATCCGTATGGTGCGGTCTCTCCCCGGGTGCGAGCACGCCACTATCCAGCGCAGTGCCTATGCCATTGAATATGATTGTCTGGATCCGACCTGCCTCAAGCCTTCACTGGAAACCCGGGCTGTGGCCGGGCTGTTTGGCGCCGGTCAAATCAACGGTTCTTCGGGCTATGAGGAGGCTGCGGCGCAAGGCTTGATTGCCGGAATCAATGCCGTCCGCCTGCTGCGCGGGCAAGAAGCCATTATCATTGATCGATCACAGGGCTACATCGGTGTCCTGATTGACGACCTGGTCACCAAAGGTGCCCGGGAACCATATCGGATGATGACCGCGCTGGCCGAATACCGGTTGCTTTTGCGTCAGGATAATGCCGATGCCCGGCTGACGCCGATCGGGCGGGAAGCCGGACTCATTGATGATGAGCGTTGGGCGGCTTTTGTGGCAAGACAGAGCCGCATTAAAGCCGAAATCGACCGCTTTCATAAGACACGCATCAAACCCGGCAAGCAGGTGAACGATCTGTTGATGCAAAAAGGCAGTTCACCGCTGAAACGCGGCTGTTCGCTGGCGGAGCTCATCAAGCGGCCGGAATTGAACTATGCCGTGCTGGCACCGTTGGATCAAGCGCGACCGGCTTTGTGCCAAAGCGAGCAATTTGCCGTTGAGGTTGAACTGAAATACGAAGGCTACATCCGCTTGGAGGCCGAACGGATGGCCGGCTTCCGCAAAATGGAAAAAAAGATGTTGCCGCCGGATCTTGATTACACAGCGATTCGCGGTCTGCGCATTGAAGCGCGACAAAAACTACAGCATATCCAACCGGTATCGGTCGGGCAGGCCAGCCGGATTTCCGGTGTTTCTCCGGCGGATATTTCGGTATTGCTGATCTATCTTCAGGCCTTGGATAAAAAGCCGACCGGAGGCGGCGAGCGCAATGACGGATAATCAGCCCAAGCCCACGTTGACAGACTGGATCCGGATCGTTGATGCGCGTTTGCATTTGAATATGAGCCGGCAGCAGATGCATTGCTTTGCGCTTTACGGACAAATGCTGCGGGATTGGAATCGGCGGATCAATTTAACAGCCATTTTGGATGATGAGGGAATAGCCATCCGGCATTTTCTTGACTCGCTTACCTTGGTGCCCATCCTGGATCGACTGGCCGCTACCCATAGACGGCAACTCAGCCTGATTGATGTGGGCAGCGGTGCGGGATTTCCCGGCCTGCCGATCAAAATTGCCCGTTCATCCATTCATGTCCTGCTGCTGGATTCGCTGAACAAGCGCATCAAGTTTCTTGACGCCGCCATCGGAGCACCGGATCTTGCCGGAATTTCCACCCGGCATGCCCGGGCCGAGGATGCGGCTCATCAGCCGGACCTTCGGGAGCGGTTTGATGTTGCCGCCGCCCGGGCGGTGGCATCTTTGCCGGTCCTTTGCGAATACTGCCTTCCTTTTGTGCGGGTCGGCGGTGTTTTTCTGGCGATGAAAGGCCAGGATGATGAAGAGGAGACTGCGGCCGCCGAGCGTGCCATTCAGGTGCTCGGTGGTCGCTTGGCGGAAACCGGTCGGTTTAACCTGCCCGGGACCGACATGAAACGTACGATCGTCACGATTGAGAAGATCGCCGCCACGCCGGCTGCTTATCCGCGCAAGGCCGGAAAGCCGGAACGGGATCCGATCAAAAATACGGGGCTGATCCATTCCGGATGATCAAAATCCCGGATGAGAAACAGGAATATCCGCCGCTGCGCAACATTTTTGTATTATTTACAGTGTATGGTTTGTTATTTTTCCTTTCAACTGTTAAAATCAATATCAGCAAAATGCTGTAAGGAGGAAGCAAAAAAATGGAGAAGGTCTTGCAAATCAGCAAGAAGGTTGGCAATGTCATCATCTGGATTTCCATTCTGGCGTTGGTGGTTATGATTGTGACTACACTCATAGATATTTTTATGCGTGAAGTATTTCGCAATCCGATCACCGGTTCGGTGGAAATTGTTCGTATGATGATGATTTGCATGTCGCCGGCCTTCATTTCGGCTCTGTTTATGGATCGCCATGTCAGTGTCGGCTTGTTTGTGGATCGCCTCGGGCGCAAAGGTCAGCTGGCCTTTGATGTCTTCGGATACGGTTTATCCGCGATCCTTTGTGCGGTATTGGCCGGTCAGGGGATTGTCGACATGCTCAAGAAGATGGCACAAAGGCAAACATATACAATGCTGAAAATTCCCACCTGGCCCTTTTATCTCCTGTTCGCCGTTTCCATGGGTTTGATGGGCATTGCCATTGTTATTCAGTTGGTGGCCAACTTCAAAGACAAATCCCGGTATCTGCCTCAACCTGAGGCTCATGTTTCTGCAGGAGGTGATGAGCAATGAGTCCAGAGTTAATTGGCCTTTTGGGCGTCATTGTCCTGATCGCCATGATTTGTGCCCGCGTCTGGATCGGTGCGGCCTTGGCCGTCGTCGGATTTTTCGGCATCGTGATCATGAACGGCTGGGATACGGCCCTCGGCGTCATCGTGACCGCGCCGTTTACGCAGATGGACAACTACACGACGACCGCCATTCCGATGTTTACCTTGATGGGTATGATCATCGCCGAAACCAGCATCGGCCGCAATCTGTTTGATTTTGCCAACAAGTTTCTCGGCCGGCGCCGAGGCGGAGTGGCTTCGGCAACGGTGGTGGCTTCCGGCCTGATGGGGGCGGTGACCGGTTCCGACAATGTTTCCTGCGTCATCATGAGCAAAATGGCGCTCCCCGAACTCAAGAGGCTTAACTACGCCGACTCGTTGGCGACGGCGTCAGTGGCCGCCGGCGCGCCGCTGGCTATTCTTATTCCACCGTCCATGGCTTTCATCATGTACGGGATGCTGACCGAGCAATCGGTCGGGAGCTTGTTTATGGCCGGAATCGTGCCCGGCATTGTGATGATTATCGCCTTTGTCATCGCCATCACGATCGCCTGCACAATCAACCCGGCTTTGGGACCGAAAGGTGAAAAGTTTACCCGCAGAGAAAAACTGATCTCTCTGAAGGGCGTCATTCCGGTGCTCATCCTCTTTATCATCGTTCTGGGCAGCATTTATGCCGGCATTTGTACGGCAACCGAAGCCGGTGCCTTAGGATCCGCCGGTGCCTTGATCATCGCCCTGATCGGCCGGGAAATCGACGGCAAGAAAATAGTCAATATCCTGGTTGAAACCGTGCTGGCCGTAGGCTTTGTTGTCTTTATGCTGGTCGGTACCTTCGTGTTTATCAAATTCATTGCCCTGTCTCAATTGCCTTTCGCCATCACCGCCCTGATTACCAACCTCAATGCGGCTCCGGGTATTATTGTCTTTGCGATTGGTGTTATGTATATAATTTTGGGTATGCTGATGCCGCAGATCCCCATGATGATTCTGACCGTTCCGCTTCTCTTTCCGTCGATCCTGGCACTTGGCTATGATCCCATCTGGTTTGGCGTTTTCGTGGTCTTGATGATGGCTCTGGGCGCGATTTCTCCACCCATCGGCATGGATGCCTTTATTGTAGCCGGTCTGTCCGGCGTGCCGGTTACGACCATCTACAGAGGCTTATGGCCCTTCATCATAGCCGACGTCATTGTTATTGCTTTGGTGGCATTTTTCCCGATTCTCGCCACTTGGTTGCCTGGTATCATGTAGGCATGTTCCGATATTAATGCCGGCAATCGGCATTCAATATAATTATTTTCGACTATATAGGAGGAAAAAGTTGATGAAAAAGATTCTTTCGCTGATTATGATTGTCTGCTTGATTCTGGTAGCAACGGCTTGTCAAAGCGGCCCGAGCACAGGACCAACAGCCGACCCGAACAAGGTCCACAAGCTTAAGGTCTCCTTTGCTGCTCCGGAGTTCTCGACCACGGAGATCACGGCAGCGCTGGACCGGATTCAGGAAGCCAGCAAGGGACGGATAGAGTTTGTATACTACTATGCTTGGACGATCACCTCTGTACCGACGGTGGTGGATGATCTGAACAATGGTGTGTGCGACATTGCCGCATTGCCCATCAATGAGCACCTGAATCTCTTCCCGTATTCCTACCTGATCACCTATACGC
>JAAYPL010000016.1 GCA_012519875.1 Clostridiaceae bacterium
AAAAATATTCGGTTGTCCTGCAACGGATTGTTACAATGCAGCCAGAATTTTCCGTTGCATCTCCAGGTGACGGCGTGTCATTTCAACGGTCTTGCCGGCATGGTGTCCTTCGTTTTCCGAAACGATGGTGCCACTGTATCCGGCATCCACCAGTGTTTTCAGAATTTCCGGATACGGGATGGCCGGCTCAACGAGATCTTCGCTGATGTAATGAAATTTGCCATGACAGTAAGAAATATAGGGAACAATGGCTTTCAGTCCGGCAAAATCCGGTTCGCGAGAAAAGGTCAAAAACGCGTACATATCCTCGAACGCACCCATGGCTGCAGCATTGGCGCCCATTTTCAACAATCCCTCGCGAACCTCTTCCCGGGGGACCTTGTCATAGCAGCTGGAAATGGCATAATCAAGCGCCTCCTGTGACGCGCCGTTTGCCAGCGCCCGGTCAATCGAGGGCTTGTTCGGCCCATTGGCAAAACTGCCGAAATCCACCACAAAACCCAGATATCGCGAACCAACCTGATCGTAAACTTCCCGATAAGCCTGCATGGTCGGCGAGCTGGGAGTTTCCGGATTATGAATCTCGATGCCGCAGTGAATGCCATAAGCCTCGGCATAAGGAGCCAGACGTTTCATGACCGACGGTGGTGTCATATACTGGACGCGCATCATGCCGGCTCCCAGTTTGCCGGCGGTACGCAAATCATTGATGCAGGCCCGAAGCATTTCATCTTCGGTCAGATCACGATCCGGCAACATGCCCCGATCCATGTTCGCGCCGTATGATGTCATCGGAATGCCGTAACCATCACACATAGCCTTGAATTCACGGGCATACTCTTCAGTAATGTAAGGATATGTTGGAAGCATTTGGGCACCAACCATTTCAAAGCATTCCGCACCGATTTCGCCGGCCGTCCGAATGCAATCTTCCAAAGTAAATTGTCCGTTGATATATTCACCGGTAAAACTGAACAAGGATACTCCCAAAGTTATTTTTTTCATTGGTTTCGACTCCTTTCTGTAATGTTTTTAAAGAGCCGTGCCGACAGTAAAGCGCCCGGCATCGCAATTGTCGATCTGAACGTAGCGGTTGGGTGTTGAGGGGTCGAAGTTGGGCATATAAGGCGAGCGCAACATAAATGTCAGATCAATTTCGTGTTCTCCCGGTTTCAGACCCCCAAGTTGCTCGACCTGGATTTTGGCAAGATGCGTAACCTGCCAAAATTCAGACGCCAGTTGGGGAAGTAACGGCACCGGCAACCTTTTGCCGTTGATGCCGAAAGAGATCCGGCCGGGGTCGATTTCCCTGCCGTCGACCTTCAAAACAAATTCATCGGTACAGGATAAATAATGCCCGCGGTAGTAGCGGAGTTTGAGGTCAAAGCAAAAACCGACGGTCTGACCTCGGGTCGAGACCTCATTGCGAAGGCTGTCAGGCACAATCGCATAACCGGGAAACTTCATGACTTTTGCTATTGAGCGGTACCATCCTTTCAATATTTTTCAGAAAATAAGACTGTCTTTATTAAATCACAGTTAATCCGGAAAATACAATCCCGCAATTTCCGGTTATAATACTTGATAGATTGTTGCGACAATCCGGCCGGAACCCTTGAAGAAAACCCGAGGTAACGAGGATGAATGATATTTTTGCGCGTACACAAATGATAATCGGACCGGAAGGTCTTCGGCGCTTGCAGAACAGCCGCGTTGCGATTTTCGGGCTGGGCGGTGTCGGTTCTTATGCTGTCGAAGCCTTGGCTCGGGCCGGAATCGGCCATTTTGTGCTGATTGACAACGATGTGGTTGCGCCAAGCAATATCAACCGCCAATTGATCGCCTTGCACAGCACACTGGGGCAACTCAAGGTCGAGGTCGCCCGGGCACGGATTTTGGACATCAATCCGACCGCCGAAGTGGAAATTCACGACACCTTTATCCTGCCGGAGAATGCCGCCGGCTTCATTCGGAAAGACTACGATTATCTGGTCGACGCGATTGACACGGTTTGTGCCAAAGTCGAATTGATTTTCCAAGCCAGGAAAGCCGGCATACCTGTCATCAGCTGTATGGGAACCGGCAACAAAATGAACCCGACCGGATTTGTGGTGGCCGATATCTTTCAAACAAAATACTGTCCCCTGAGCAAGGCCATGCGGCGCGAGCTGAGAAAGCGCGGCATCGATCAGCTTAAAGTTGTTTACTCACCGGAAAAACCGGTGAGTAAAACCATCACCAGCGATGAGGATTCCGCCGCCGGCCGCCATGTACCGGGCAGCATTTCCTTTGTGCCGCCGGCCGCCGGCCTGATCCTCGCAGGACAAGTGGTGCAAGACCTCATAAAATAGGACGGTGAAACCTTCCGGGGTTTAATTGGACGGCTTGGGCAGGAAGGGAATCAGCGACTTGGCGAAACCGGGCAGGGTCATGGTCTGCAGCCAAACCTTGCCGGGACCGGTCAGCGTGGTCAGGAACAATCCCTCGCCGCCAAAAAGAATGTTTTTAAATCCCTTGACCATCTCCACCTGATATTGGACGGTTTCCTCAAAAGCCGCCACGTTGCCGGTATCCACCCGGATGACTTCACCGGGCGCCAAAATCCGCTCGACCAGGCTGCCGTCAATTTCGATCATCGCGGTTCCGTTTCCTGTCAAACGCTGCAAGACAAAGCCTTCACCGCCAAAAAGGCCGGCCTTCAATCCTTTGGTGACATAAGCACTGAGCGTGACCGCCGGCTGGGCACAGAGAAAGGCCGACTTCTGAGCAATAATGGTATTGCCGTTAAGCTGCAGCGGCGCAATGTTGCCGGGGAAGGAGCTGGCAATGACAATTTCCTGGTCGGGGCGTGTGGCCGTATAGGTGGCCATAAAGAGAGATTCGCCGGTAAACATTCTGCCGAGGCTTTTGCCCAGCCCGCCCTTCATGTTGGTTTCCATGGTGATCCCTGCGTCCATCCAGGTCATGCCGCCGGATTGGGTATAAATGCTTTCGCCGACGTCCAACCGGATGGAAACAGCCGGCAGATTATCGCCGAATATTTTGTATTGAAGAGGTTTTTGCGCCGCTGCGGGGGCGGCTGTCGCCACGGCTTGGGGCGCCTGACCGGAAAAAGGGCGGCCGCAGTTGCCGCAGAAACGGGCAGCATCATCATTTTGGGTTCCACAATTCGGACAAAACATCAATTTTTCCTCCCATATCATTGATCATGGATCTTCGGATCTTCGTTTAATCATATCACAGGAAACAATCGGAAAGAAGTCATTCTTGCGCGTCGATGCCACTGTAATTTTCCTGTTTTCAACGATAAAAAACAGAAGGCCGTGTGTTATAATGAGGCAAAAAGGATGCAATGACCATGCGCAAACTAATCCTCTCCCTCCTGGTTGTCCTCGTGTTGCTTCACGTACCTGCGGGCTGTCTGGTTCGGCGTACGGCGCCGGCCGATACAACAGCCCCGGACAGCAGCAAAACGACCACCGCGACCGGCGGCCGGCCAACCGAAACCGAACCTGCGCCGAGCAGCGATCCTTTGCCTACATCAACCGCGGAAATATCCCCTTCCGCCACAGAGCCGACAACAGCCGAGCCGGAACCGGCTCCGGATATTTTTTTCCAGCCCCTGCCGGCCGGCCAAGCTCTCCTCATTGATATGAACAACGATGGAATCGATGAAAAACTGATGTACGATGTTTTCAACGATTACAGTTTCACGCTGCTGGTCAACGATGTCGCAACCCAACCCGAAGGGTACGACTTTCTTGACGGCTGGTTTTTTCTGGTTGATCTGGATCGTAATGATGGACATCTGGATCTGGCCATCCAGGAGCTCGGTCCCAGTGCCGACTACATGGTCTTTTTTTATACTTTCGACGGTGGGCAGCTGGTCTTCCGCGGCTTGGTTCCCGGTACGATCTGCGATCCTTACGCTGAGGAGATCGGTTCCCAAGAATACGGCCTCGGAACCATTCGTCTGGATGGGGAAGGCGGTCTGGTTGCTTTTGCCCGCGGCGCGGTTTTGCACAGCTGGTATTATGATGAACCCTGGCAACTGGTTGACGGCAACCTAGAACGCATCCCTCAGTCCTGGATCCCCATACACGGTTATGATCCGGAAACAGATTCGATCCTGCCGGAGCTGCCGGTGGAGCTCAAGCTCAATCTCCCGCTTTACGCATCCCCGAGCGCATCGACCACCACCTTAATAGCCCGCGCCGGTGAAACCGCAAGCATTATTCGGACGGATAATCTGAAATGGGTCGAATTACGGACCCAAAGCGGTGAGACCGGCTGGTTCAGGCTGGGCTCCAATCCTTATTTCGTGGTGGCCGGCGATCGTGAGTACTTCAGCGAAGAAGTTTTCGACGGCCTTTGGTTCTTTGATTGACTTGCCGCCCGTTCCGGTCAGGTTAATTCGCTGATACCGGTGTAGAGCTCATAGTAGCGACCGTTTTGCAGAAGAAGATCGTCATGGTCACCCCGCTCGATGATCTCTCCGTTTTCCAGCACCATGATTGCGTTGGCGTTGCGCACCGTTGAAAGCCGGTGGGCGATGGCCAGCGTTGTCCGGCCCAGCATCAATTGATCCATACCGTGCTCAATCTGTTTTTCCGTTCGCGTATCAACCGAGCTGGTCGCCTCATCCAGAATCAGCACCGGCGGATCGGCAACGGCTGCACGGGCAATTGACAACAGTTGTCGTTGCCCTTGCGAGAGGTTGTCGCCATCACCGGTCAGAACCGTATCATATCCGTCGGGCAGCTTCATGATAAAGGAATGCGCGTTGGCCAGTTTGGCGGCCTCAATGACCTCCTCGTCGGTCGCATCAAGCCGACCGTATCGAATGTTTTCCCGAATGGTGTCCTGAAACAAGTGAACGTCCTGCAACACCATGCCCATTGCCTGGCGCAGGTCGGATTTGCGAATCTCATTTATGGGTATTCCGTCATAGGTGATCGAACCATCCTGAATCTCGTAAAACCGATTGATCAGGTTGGTAATGGTGGTCTTGCCGGCGCCGGTAGAGCCGACGAAGGCGATTTTTTGTCCGGGTTTGGCATAAAGGGTGACCGACTTCAGCACTCCCTTTTCCGGTGTATAGCCAAAGGTCACCGAATCAAACCGCACATCGCCTCTGACCAGACGGAAGTCAAAACCGTCTTCCCGCGGTATTTTCCAGCTCCATCTCGGTCCTTTTGGATCTTCGAAAACCCGGCCGTCATCATCTCGGGATGTGCGGACCATGGTCACGGTTCCGGTGTCCACTTCGACCGGTTGATCCATCACTTCAAAGATCCGTTCGGCTCCGGCCAGGGCGGCCAGAAGCATATTCAACTGGTTGGCAATATTGCTGATCGGCATGGTGAAGGCGCGGATATACGTCAAATACGCAGCAATCGTCCCGACGTCCAAGACCCCGTTGATGGTCAGCAATGCTCCTCCCATTGCCACAATGGCGTAGAGGACATAGGACAGATTGCTCATCAGGGGCATCATGACGCCGGCAAAGGTTTGGGCAAGCGTAGCCGAGGACCGCAGCTCTTCGTTCAAGACCGCAAAATCGGCCTTGGTCTGTTCCTCGTGATTGAAGACCTTGATGACTTTCTGCCCCAGCATCGCCTCTTCGATATGACCATTTAAATAGCCCAGCGCCTGCTGTTGCCGGCGAAAATACTTTGCGCTGCGCTTGCCGATGAAATTGAGGCTCAAAAGAATGACCGCCAGCATGCCCACAACAGCCACGGTCAGAATCGGGCTTAGGATCAGCATGACAATAAAGACCGTAACGATGGTCACAATAGAGGATATAACCTGGGATAAGCTTTGCTCCAAGGCAACGTTGACATTATCCACATCATTGGTAAAACGACTCATCAATTCGCCATGGGTCTTGCTGTCAAAATAACTGATCGGCAGATCTTGAAGATGAGCGAACAAGTCATTGCGGATCCGAAAAATCGTCCGTTGCGCCGTCTGAACCATCAGCAGGCTGTTCAGCCAGTCGGCCACGACAGCCACGACATAGACAATGGCCATCTGAATAATCTGGCCAATCTGGTCCATGGGCGTCAGACCGGCACCAAAACCGTTGATCAAGGGTTTCAGCATATAGGTGCCGGCAATGTTGCAAAGCGAAGCCACAATGGTCAGCAAAATCGCCAAAACAACGACCGGACGAAAATTCGACAGGTAGGTAAACAGACGCCACAAGGTTTTTCCCGCGTTCTTGGGCTTTTCCAGACGTGGGCGGCCGCCGGGACCATGCCCGCCGATGCCTTGCTGCCGCCGGGTATTTTTGACTTTTTCCCAATCCTGACTCATTGATCCTTCACCCCTTCCTGTTGTGAATTATAGACATCGCGATAGATTTCATTTTGTTCCATCAGCTCATCATGCGTACCGATGCCATTGATCCTGCCATCATCCAAAACAAGGATTCGGTCTGCGTGTTGAATCGAATTGATCCGTTGCGCAATAATGATAACCGTGACATCCTGCAGGGTTTCGGCGAATCCTTGACGCAACCGGCGGTCGGTCGCCGTGTCAACGGCGCTGGTCGAGTCGTCGAGGATGATGATTTTCGGATATTTCAACAGTGCCCGGGCGATGCAGAGTCGTTGTTTTTGTCCTCCTGACAAATTGACCCCGCCCTGGCCCAGCATAGTATCCAGTCCCTCCGGCATTTCTTCGATGAATTCTGCGGCCTGAGCCGTCTGACAGACCGCCATCAATTCTTCATCGTTGGCATCTTCCTTGCCCCATTGCAGGTTTTCACGAATGGTGCCGGTGAACAAGGTATTGTTTTGCAAAACCACCGCAACGGCGTCCCGCAGCGTCTTGAGGGAATAGTCCCGGACATCGCGCCCGCCAACAAGAATCTCACCGGCCGTCGCATCATATAACCGCGGAATCAGCGAGACCAGGGAGGTTTTGCCAGAGCCCGTCGCGCCGATGATCCCAATGGTTTCGCCGCTTCTGATCTTAAAACTAATGTCACTGAGGACATTCTGCTCGGCTTCCTCCGAGTAGCGGAATTCCACCGACCGAAATTCCACCGAACCATCCTGCACTTCATCCCCCATCATCTCGAGCGTTTCCGGATCAGGTTCGATCATTCCCGAATCGGTTTCCAAGATCTCGATGACGCGCTCACCGGAAGCTTTGGCCCGGACCGAAAAGATAAATACCATGGAAAGCATCATCAATGATCTGAGAATCTGATTCACGTAAGAAATGAAACTGATCAACTGGCCGGTCAGCATGTCACCGCTCCGGACCATACCGCCGCCAAACCAGAGGACGGCGATGATACAGGCATATATGGCCAGCTGCATCATCGGCCCGTTTAAAATGACCAGCCGGATGGCTTTCAGTGCGCGGTCCCGTAAATCCTGATTGGCGTTGCGAAAGCGGTCCTTTTCAAATGTCGAGCGCACAAAAGCTTTAACCACCCGAATGCTGATCAGGTTTTCCTGTACCGTTGAATTGAGTTTGTCGAGCTTTCTCTGCAGCGCCCGGAACCGGGGATAGGCGTTGCTCATGATCAGTCCTAACCCAACGGTCAGAATTGGAATCGCAACGAAAAAGACCATGGCCAAGCTGCTGTTGATCCGGATAGCCAAAACCAGAGCCATGATCATCATAAAAGGCGCGCGGAAGGCCATGCGCAGACCCATCATGGTCAGATTCTGAACATTATTGACATCATTGGTCAAGCGTGTAATCAGGGTAGGAACGCCGAACTTGTCCAGTCGGGCAAAGGAAAATGTCTGGATTCTGCTAAACAAGCGTTTGCGTATCTCGGAGCCAAATCCCATAGCGGCGGTTGAGGCGAGCCAGCTGCTGGAGACACCGACCAACAGGGCAAACAGAGCCAAACCGATCATCAGCATGCCGGTTCGGGTTATGAGGGCGACGTCTTGGTTGGGAATTCCGCGATCGACAATATCGGCCATCAGAAGGGGAATCGAAACGTCAATGATGACCTCCAGGATGATGGCCACCGGACATAAAATAGCCGGGACGCGGTAGCGCCGCATAAAGGGAGCCAGTTTTTTGATCATGTATTCACCTCGGATGTATCAGAATGAGTTTGAAGAGGGGTATTTTCCATCGGCGTTGTCAACATTGTATTCAAAGTTTGCAGGGCGCTATATATGCGGTCAAGATATGAAATCAGTTGATCCAGCTCTTGTTGGCTGAAGCAGCCCTTCAACGTCTGATCGATGATATGAATCTGCTTTTTGCAGGCGGCAATGGCCTGCCGTCCTTGGTCGGTCAGCTCGATCTTGTTGACCCTCAAATCATGCTTGTCACTGCTGCGCGCCAGAAAGCCGGCCTTTTGCATGCGTTTTAGAGACGTAGCCAAGGAAGCCGGCGACACGCGCAGATGGGCGGCAATTTCTTTTTGCGAGGCACCCTCAAGGTGGTCGATTGTAAATAAAATTCGCGGCTGGCCCGAGTGAAGGCCGATTTTGCCGAGCGCATTCTGCATCACACTGTGATGCAAGTGGTTAAGATCTTTAAGTTTCCAGCCGAGATGCAGCTGGTGCTCCGGTTGAGAATTCCGGTCGTCCGCCACGCTTTGACCTCCCGAAAAAGCAACACTTAGGCGGCTAATTGTTAGCCGCCTAACTATAAACGCACTTACATATAATTACAAAAGATAAAAAGCTTGTCAAGTGCTTTCGCAAAATCTTTCGGTTTTTTTGGTTGAGGGCAGAAAAAACAGACTCACATAGGAAACCGTGTTTGGACCATTGTTGTATTTCAGGCCGCAGGCCGTCAACATGGGGTTGACATTGATCCCATATGCCTCTACGGCTGCCACGGCTTCATCGGGCCGACGGCAAGGCTGATCCGGGTAAGTGCATTCTTCGCAAAGATTGCAGCAGCCGCAGCTCAGATCAAGGGTTTTTTGCTGTGGAAAACGCGCGTGCACTAAGGGACGGATTGCCCGGAAAACACGGTCATGGACATCCTTGGCGGCCACCATGCCTTCATAATCAAAGGAATCTTCCAGCTGACCGATTGTCTGCACGACCAAGGCGGCCGGAAACCCGACGGCCTCCCGCATCCGGTCTTCGACCGGGCCAAGGGCCGGCGGCCCGACCCAGCAGGTATCAAACCGTCCGCAACGATTTTGTTCGCAGCTCTGCCGCAGTTCCGGCACAAAAGGAATATCCGCGGTATCGATCACAGCCGCCCGATCCGCGCCATGAGCCAGCGCAAGGTCGACCAAGCTCTGATATTTTTCTGCTGAAGTTTTCATTTTACGCCTCCGGTATGATCGCTAATTTCTGCGAACCGCCGCTATTCCTCTTTTCATGGAATCCAAACAAGGCCGACGGTCTTGACCAGAATATTGGTTTTGGTCGGGCGGATGACCAAGGGCTCGATCTGCAAGGCTGACGGATCCATCTGCGCGTCCAACTTATCCATTTCGGCGCGGAATTCTTCCTCCAGTTCCTGAAGCCGGGCCTTGTATGCTTCAACGGTTTCTTTGGAGCGATCAACATCTCCTTGCTGCTGCAAACTTCGAGTGACGCCTTTGGCCGTCGTTGTGGCCCGGCTCAGCGATGATGCCGAAATGGCTTTCTTACCTAGAAAAGAACTCAGGATGGTTGCGCCAAAGGATATGGCGGTCTGCATCTTCTGCTGCTTGGCCTGCTCCTTTTCCCGTTCAACCGCCTGTTCGCTTTTTCGGATTCGTTCGGTCAGCGTCGCGATTCGAGAGCCGTATTTCCGGCGCAGCTTTTCGGCATTGTCATCCCGCGTTTCCCGGGCCTGCTGTTGTAAGCGCAAGCGAAAATCCATTTCGCTTTCTCCCGGTTCGGAACGGGCCTTTAGTTTTGGACAGCTGAAAAGTTCCAACGACTGGGTTTGATACAGCCAGTCCGAAAAGTCTTTTTGCCAGGCTTTGTAGTTGGCTGCGACGGCAGCCGGCGCCGGAAGTTCGTCATAAAACGCTCCGTCAACACCCTGGCTTTCCAGATCGGTTGCCTCTATCTCAAGCATTTCAGCATTTTGCCAGTCAACGGCAAAGGCGCTGTCCCGGATCGGACATGTGCACAGCACATCCCGTGTTTCCTGGAAACCGCCGGCTCGATCCCGGAAACCGACCTGGGCAAAGCCGATGACCGCCGGCTGATAAATCACACCACCGGGTTCCGCCGGGCTGCGAAGGGGGATGAAAAACTGGCGGATTCCGGCCGGAACCGCCGGCTGTTGCTGCTCGGTCGGTGTCGCCTCTTCGG
>JAAYPL010000125.1 GCA_012519875.1 Clostridiaceae bacterium
ATGTACATTTTCAACTCCCTCTCATCAACCTGCCGGCAGACAAAATAGAGGTTACGGAGTTTTTTCTTAACCGCCGGCAAGGAAGCATTTTGGACCGATGGCAGGAAATGGGCGGCCTGTTGCCGCTCAATGAAGAAGATATCGAAACGCTGCGATATGTCAGGCCCGGTTACCGGCGCGACATAAAAACGGTCGTCCAAGGTACATACCGTTACGAAGCCGAACTGCAGCCGCTGGAAATTCGTCTGGCCGAAATATTCATTCCCGCCGGTTAGCGTTCGTTCGAAGCAAAAGGCCTGAGCTGAAAAGGCATGAAAAACCTTGAAAATGTGGAAAGATTTGCTGAAAGCTGTTATAATTAAAGCGTTTTCAAAGGAGGATGCGTATGGATTTTCAAGCCTATAATAAAATCCTGATCTGTGATGATGAAATCGTGAATGTAAGGGTTGATTCTGTCACGATCGGGTATGAGTTCAAAATCAAATATCCCTCTTACCGTGGTGTTTTTCTCAGCTGCATTGAGGCCCTCGACTTCTATGTCGACGGTCGGAAGCTCGATGAAAGCACCATCTTTTTTTATCTGAACGGCAAGCAATTTTTGCTTGGGGAGCTGTCGGAACTCTTTAAAGAGTATTGGTTCATCAGCGACAAGGCGACCATCCGCGTGATCGACCCGAACGGTATCGCGCCGGGTTCCCATGAGGTGCGGGTTTTCATGCGTCACCGTGTTCCGTATACGGGCTATTTTGGTGAATATCTGGTTCTGGACAGCGACGAGAGCAAAACCCTTGCTGTGTCCGATCGACAGGAGGTGTCCCCATGAAGCAGCACAAGATCAAGTTGGGAGTCTCTCTATACAGCTTTTCCACCGAATTTATTTCTGATCAACTGGATTTGGAAGGCGTTTTGAAAAGAGCCGGCGAAATGGGGTACAAGGGTGTCGAAATTGTGGCGGCTCAAATGGTTCCGGAGTATCCGTATCCTTCCGACGAATGGCTGGAGTATTTTGCCGGTTTGCTGAAAGAGTATGATTTGGAGCCGGTTTGCTGGAGCGCCTACATCGACATGGGTATTCGCTCCGATCGCGATCTGACACGAGAGGAAATCATACAGTACACCTTAAACGACCTGATTTATGCCAAAAAGGCCGGCTTTCCTCTTGTCCGGACCCAGCATGCCATTTCACCGGAGATCTTTCGCGCAATGATCCCTTGGTGCAAACATTTGGGTGTGAAACTGGCCATTGAAATGCACCATCCCCACCACTTTGACGTTCCGCTTTGGCAGGAGTTTTTTGCTGTCATGCGCGGTGAGGGCAAGGGGATACTCGGCTTTGTTCCTGACTTTTCCATCTTCCAGCATCGCCCGCATCAGCTTTTCCTGAATCAGGCGGTTGAACTGGGGTTCCGTCCGGACAGGCTGGCGGCCGTTGTGGACAAACACCAGGCCGGTGTTCCGAAGGAAGCCGCCATCGAGTCGGATTTTTCCGCGGTCGAGCGGGAGATCACGACCGAGATCTATGGAAAATTCAACCGTCCGGCCCGTGTCGAGCAACTCAGGGAATATTTAGACTGCATCTTTTACATCCACGGCAAATTTTATTATCTGCCGGACGATCGGCATGACCCCTGTGTACCTTACGAAGAGATCTTAACCACCCTTCGCGATGGAGGGTACGAAGGATACATTGCCAGCGAATATGAGGGACATCATTTCGATGCCGAGATTGATTCCGTGGCTCAATTGCAACGTTACGTCGCAATGAACAATAGAATTCTGAACGAACAGGAGGCATTAACATGAAAAACAAAAAGCTCAAGATCGGCTTGATCGGCTGCGGAGGTATCGCCAACCAGAAACACATGCCGGCTTTGTCCAAATTGAACGACCGGTGCGAGATGGTTGCGTTCTGCGACATTATCGAAGAACGTGCGGAGAAAGCCCGTAAGGAATATGGTGCCAAAGGCGCCAAGGTTTACACGGACTATACCGAATTGCTCAAAGATGCGTCCATCGACGTTGTCCATGTTCTGACACCCAACGTATCACATTGTCCGATCACGGTTGCCGCCTTTGAGGCCGGCAAGCATGTCATGTGTGAAAAACCCATGGCCGCTACATCGGCTGATGCCGCCCAAATGATTGAAGCCTGGAAGAAATCCGGCAAGAAGTTTACCATCGGCTATCAGAACCGCTTCCGTCCGGAAGTTCAGGCCCTGCATGCGGCCTGCGAAGCCGGCGAACTGGGCGAAATCTACTACGGCAAAGCCCATG
>JAAYPL010000126.1 GCA_012519875.1 Clostridiaceae bacterium
CTCCAGGATCGGCGGTTTGTCCAGATCGCGAGCCGGGATAATGGCGCGGCTGGGGAACGGCACCATTGGTGTTTTTAACAGGCGGCTACTCACGGGCGGTTCCTCCTCTCAGATCCGGTGGCCTTTTGATTTTAAAGAAACCTGTGAATTTCTTCATCATATTCTTGAGCTGTTCATTGTTGGATACCAACATGACCAAAATCAGAATAACGGCATAGAGCAGCATGCGGTAGTTGTTGAAAGCGCGCAGAAGCTCCGGCAAAACCGTAAGGACGGTGGCGGCGATGATTGAGCCGCGGATATTGCCCATACCGCCGAGGACGACAAAGACCAGAATCAGGATGGACGTATTGAAATCGAATTTCCGCGCGACAACAGTGGAAAAATTCAGGGCGTAAAGGGCGCCGGCCGCACCGGCGAGGGCGGCCGAAATAATGAAGGCCATCAGCTTGTAGCGTGTGACGCTGATGCCAACCGATTCGGCGGCGATGCGATTGTCGCGGACAGCCATGATGGCCCTTCCGCTGCGGCTGTTTTGCAGATTCAAAACAATAAAAAGGGTGATCATGATTAAAATGAATCCCGATGTAAAAGTCGCCAGTTTTGGTATGCCGACCGCACCCATCGGACCATTCATAATGACCGTGCCGTTTTCTCCCAGATTGAGTGACTCGGCATTAACCATACTGATCCGAAACCCGTTCGGACCGATGCCGACGTAAAGGGTGTTGATAATATTTTTGATGATTTCACCGAAAGCCAGTGTGACGATGGCTAAATAATCACCGCGAAGGCGCAGGGCGGGGACGCCGACAACCAGGCCGGCGATACCGGCAATAACAGCCCCCAGGATCATGGCGATGGTCAGCCGCAACGGATCCGATGATACCGATCCTTGCAGACTGATGGATACGATGACTCCGGTGAATGCGCCTAAACTCATGAAACCCGCGTGTCCGAGGCTGAGTTCGCCGAGGATGCCGACAGTAAGGTTTAATGAGATTGCCATCACAATGTAAACGCAAATCGGCACCAGTTGGCCACGAAAGGCACTGCTTATACTGCCGCCGGCGGAGAGAAGCCAGACAGCCAGAAAAGCCAGAATGACCATGGCGTAGGTCACGAGATTTTTGCGGGTGGTCTTTTTGAGTTTCAAGAAATTTTTCATGGACGCACCCTACACTTTCTCGCTGATTTTTTTGCCCAGCAGGCCGGTGGGGCGCACAAGGAGAACGATGATCAGGACCGAAAAAACGATGGCATCGGAAAGTTCGGTTGAAATATAGGCTTTGCCAAGGATTTCAATCACACCCAGCAAGATGCCGCCAAGCATGGCGCCGGGTATCGAACCGATTCCGCCGAAAACAGCGGCGGTAAAGGCTTTGATGCCGGGCATTGCGCCCACTGTCGGCATCAGAAGGGGATAGGCTGAACAGAGCAGAACACCTGCTACTGCGGCCAGGCCGCTGCCGATGGCAAACGTAACGGATATGGTTTGATTGATGTCGATCCCCATTAGTTGCGCCGCTTCCTTGTCTTCGGAAACCGCGCGCATGGCCTTGCCGATCTTTGAATAGCGGACGATCGCCGTCAACCCGCAAACGATCACGATACAGGCGGCGATCGTGACCAATGTCACGCTGGAAATGATCAGCTGACCGTCAAACAGACGCAACGAATCAAAGGACACAATGGAGGTGAAGCTTTTGGGATTGGATGACCAGATCAGCAGGGCGATATTTTGCAAAAAATAACTGACGCCGATCGCCGTGATCAAAACCGCCAGCGATGTGGCATTGCGCAGCGGTTTATAAGCCAGGCGTTCAATAATGATGCCCAGCAGGGTACAAACCGCCATGGCCAGAAAAACAGAGGCTACGGGCGACCAACCCATGTAGGAGGTGGCCATAAACGACATGTAACCGCCCACCATGATCACATCACCGTGGGCAAAGTTCAGCATCTTGGCTATACCGTAAACCATCGTGTAACCGAGGGCGATGATGGCATAGATGCTGCCCAAGCTGATGCCACTGATCAGGTAGGAGAGAAAACTCATAGAAAAACCTCATTCCTCACCGGAAGAAAGAGGGAAGCCGGCTTTCGCGGCACCCCTCTTTCTTCGGCTAAGCGCACAAAAGATGATCACTTTCCTGATTGCATGCCCACATAAACACCATTTTCGATAACCATGCCTTTAGGTGCTTTGGACACCTCACCGCTGGTCGACCAAGTCATGTTCTCACCGGTCAAGCCATCCACGCTGAAATCAGAAGAGGTGAAGACCTTGATCAGTTTATCACAAATATCCTTAGCCGACATGTCGCCCTTGATGCCGGCTTTTTTGCCGGCCTCATAGATGGCATAGATGACATCGTACCCGTCGGCGGCGAACTGGTTGGGGGTTTCACCGAAACGCTCCTTGTATTTGTTGACAAAAGCAACGGTTTTTTCATCGCCGGCATCCGGCGCAAAGGGGGTCAACAGCATCACGCCTTCGGCCAGTTCTGTATTAAAGTTTTCCATGGTCAGGATACCGTCCATGCCGTCCACTCCGAAAAACTTCGGCTTGTAGCCCATCGCATCGGCCTGAGTCAGGATCAGGGAAGCCGGCTGATAGTAGATCGGCAGGAAAATCAGATCGGCGCCGGCATTACGGGCTTCGGAAAGCTGGACATTGAAATCCGTAGCCGTATCATCAGTGAAGGTGGTGACGTTGACGATGGTAAAATTCTTGTCCTTGGCTTCGCTGGCGAATTTTTCATAAATCCCCGTTGAGTAGGCATCGGCATTGTTGTAAATAACGGCGATTTTGGTACCGAGAGAAGCTTCGGCGATGTACTGTGCAGATGCAATTCCTTGGTTGGGATCGGTAAAGCACAATTGGAAAATATTATCTTTTCCTTCCACGACTTTGGGCGAAGAGGCCGAGGGGGTGAGGGTAAAGATCCGGTCGGCGTAAGCTTCAGCCGAAACCGCGACGCCGGGAGTTGTGGTGACTGTGCCGCATAAAACCTGCATACCCCAGTCCTTGAGGGTATTGTAAGCGTTAACCGACTTTTCGGCGTCGTGCTCATCGTCCTGGAAATTCAGCTCAAATTGCAGGCCGCCGAGAGCGTTGATTTCTTCGACAGCCAGCTTGGCCGCATTGGCAACCGAGGTGCCGTAGGTGGCCGCGCCTCCGGTCAAAGGCCCGATGCCGCCGATTTTGATCGTTGTAGATTGTGTTGCCTGCGGTCCGCAGCCGGCAAGGACTGCCAGACCCATAACCAGCGCCAGAGCCATACAAAGGATACGATACTTCTTCATAAATCTGTTTCTCCTTTAAATCGTGTAGATTCAATTCAATAGATAAATGGTGCAATATGCGAATCACTATACTGGTTTATAAATAAATTGTCAATTTTTTTCCCCTGTTTTGGGCTTATAAAGCTGAAAAACGTCAGGTTTTATCGTTTAATCTTACTTCTTGATCTGCTATGATAGGCGTGATCATTATATCGACAAACCGACCGGCAGGAGCAAGACATGAGCATCAAAAGTATATTTGATTGGATTTACCGATTGATCAAGGGTATGTTTATCGGCACCGGTGCCATTCTGCCCGGCGTGAGCGGTGGCGCACTGGCTGCGGTTTTCGGCTTATATGAGCGGATTATCGCTTTTTTATCAAATCCACGCAGGGACTTCTGGCGCAACGTGCTTTTTTTCGTGCCGGTCGTGCTTGGCGCTTTGTTCGGCATGGTGGCTTTGTCCCATCCGCTTAATTATTTTTTGAATACGGCCCGTATTCAGGTTCTGTGGTGTTTTGTCGGGTGTATCACCGGAACATTGCCGGCGTTGTATCGTGAAGCGGGCAAAGAAGGGCGGAAGAGGCGTCATCTTTTGATCACGGTCTGCACCGCGGTTCTTGGGTTCGTGCTCTTGTTGGCGGCGCAAAACTATCTGAATGTCCATTTATCCCCCGGCTTTGCTACATGGATTTTGGCCGGTGTTATTTTTGCTCTGGGCATGATTGTCCCGGGGCTCAGCCCGTCAAATTTTCTGATGTATCTCAACCTGTATGAGCCGATGACCGCAGGTATTGCCGGTCTGGATCTCAAGGTGATCCTTCCCCTCGGTCTTGGTGCGGTCATCTGCGTTTTGCTTTTTGCCCGTCTGATGAGTCTGATTCTGAAAAGGGCCTACGCCGGCGTCTTTCATTTTATTTTCGGCATCGTTATCGCCTCGACGGCGATCATTATTCCCCGTGACTACAGCAACGCCGACGTGGGAACATATTTGGCCAGCGGGGCGGTTTTCGTCGCCGGTTTTTTGGTTGGCCTGCTCATGAACCGGCTTGATCGGAAATACAAGACAGACTCCTCAACCGCTCAACCGGTCGACCCGGATCGGTCAACGTGAAAATAAATTCTGATAATCTGACATTGCGAAAGATCCGGATTGATTCAGCAGGTTCTTGCTGGACGGTCGAGGGCTCATTCGTTATAATTCATCGTAAAGTAAAGAGTTTTGATGCAACGAATTGCTGCCGATACCGGTCGGGTACAACGCCGGAAAGGGTCTTTTATGAAAAAAATATGTGAAGCTCTGGCTGCGACACCCTTGTTTAATGGCCTCAATCATGATCTTTTCCATGATGTCTGTGTTAAGACCGGCATCCGGCTTGTCTGGAAAGGAGAGGTGCTGGCCAATGAGGGGGATCCGTGTACAGGTATCGGCATCATTGTCGAAGGCCAGCTGGCTATGCAGAAGTACAGCAGCTCGGGTGATTTTGCTACCTTGGAGCTGCTCGGCGCCGGCGAGGTTTTCGGCGAATATCTTATTTTCGGCAATCGCCATACTTACACCGTGACCATTGAAGCTGTCACCAACTCCAAAGTGATTTTTATTTCCCGTGAAACGCTGACCGGCCTTTTGTATCAGAGTCCGCAGCTGATGCAGAATTTTCTGGCTATTCTGTCCGATCGGGTGCACACCCAAAACCGCCGGCTATCCTTGCTTTCTCAGAAAAGCCTGAGACAGAAAATTTCCAGCTACCTCCTTGAGATGTTGCACGATCAGCTGGAAGAAGAAGGGCGATCCCCCAAAGACATGAAAAAGATCATATCAACGCAAGCCGTTGAGTTGCCGGTATCCAAAGCGGTTGTTGCACGGCTGCTGTCGATGCCCCGTCCGTCTTTTTCCCGCGAATTGATCAACATGGAGCGAGACGGCCTGATCCGGGTCAGCGGCCGGGTTATTTGGCTTTTGGATCCGGATGGCCTCGAACGTGGTGTTATTGAGGGTTTTCGATCTTAACTCCAAGCCATCGGCACGCTTTTGCTTTTTTAACGCCGGTACCTGTGATACACTGCTCTGGGAGGAACAAATCCTGTGACCCTGAACGTGACCTTAAATAATAATGATATCCTTTACGAACTGGGGCAGTTCTTTGCAGATATGTTCCAGGACTTGAAAAGCGGGCTTTTGTTTTTCGGCGGACCGTTAGATATTGCGGTCGCTGTTCTCGATGTACTGGCCACCACGTTGGTTATTTTTTATATTTTAAAAATCCTCAGAGATTCACGAGCCTGGCAGCTCTTAAAGGGTGTTTTTCTGATTGTCGCCTTTGCCGTCATCTGCAGTTTGGCCGGATTGACTACGGTCGGTTTTATTTTCAACAACACAATGTCGGTTTTGGCTATTGCGTTTGTCATTATTTTCCAGCCGGAGTTGCGCCGGGCATTGGAAACCTTTGGCCGCAACAGTTTTAGCGTGCTTTCTTCGGCTATTTCGCAGGAAGACGGCTATCGATCCCCCGGTTTGGTTCATAATTTGATTGAATCCATTGTTCGTGCCTGCGAAAAGATGGCCGAGACCCGGACCGGCGCCCTGATTATTCTGGAACGACAAACCCGGCTGGGTGACCTGATGGAACAGGAGAATGTCGTTTCCCTCGATGCCGCGGTTTCCGCGACCATGTTGCTGCAGATTTTTTATAAAGGATCACCTTTGCATGACGGCGCGGTCCTGATTCGAAACGGCCGTGTAATGGCCGCCCGGATTCACGTGCCCTTGTCGGATAATTACCATTTGCGCAAAGATTATGGTACGCGGCACCGGGCGGCGGTCGGCGCCAGTGAAATGGGCGACGCCATCGCCATCGTTGTTTCCGAAGAACGAGGATGCATCAGTCTGGCGGTCGAAGGAAGACTTTACACCTTGGATAATGCGGACGCCTTGCGTACACTGCTTCACAAGCTGCTGGGCTCGGTTCGCTCGGGTGTCAGTCTAAGTTCGATCGGCAACCTTTTCCGCGGA